>NZ_AUTI01000273.1:0-16787 GCF_000497995.1 Pseudoalteromonas sp. TB25 | reverse complement strand
AAGCCACCAAAAACGATGCCCGTATTACAAAGTTGGGTGGGTTTTTACGCCGTACTAGCCTTGACGAGCTACCGCAATTTATAAACGTGTTAAAAGGCGATATGTCGATAGTAGGGCCTCGGCCCCATGCCGTTGCCCACAACGAAGAGTATCGTAAAAAAGTTGAATTTTACATGTTTAGGCATAAAGCTAAGCCAGGTATAACTGGTTGGGCACAAATTAACGGTTGGCGCGGCGAAACCGATACGCTTGATAAAATGGAAAAACGTGTTGAATACGATTTACATTACATAAAGCATTGGTCTTTATGGTTAGATGTTAAAATAATTTTTATGACAATTTTTAAGGGATTTAAAAATGCAAATGCATACTAAAAAATCAGTTATACCTTGTGCTGTAGTTTTATTGACGGCAACATTGTCAGCTCCTGCATTGGCCAAATTTACGCCAGGCAGCTTTATGACCAAAGATGGTGCCGAAATTACCCCAGTTTTGCAAACCGGACTAAGCGTTAACGATAACGTTTTTAATACGCCAACCGACGAAGAGTCGCGCGTAATTTGGACTATTTCGCCAGGTATTGCAGCGGTAATAGACGATGGCCCCGATAGCTACAAATTAAACGTTGGCACCAGTAGCTCTTTATATAATAAAGATTCTGTTGATAACTTTACTCAAGTTAATTTGGGTGCCGGCATACATAAAGAGCTTACCAGCCGACACGTTTTTGATATTAACGGCACTGCTGATTGGTTGTACGAGCCACGAGGTACTGGTTTAACGCAGGGCTTGGGTGATATTGTTGACGAGCTAATAAAATACCAACAACAAGATATTACTGGTACTTATAAATTTGGTTCGCAAACATCTAAAGCACAATTAGAGTTGGTGTCTGGTTTTTACAGTAAAAAATACCAAAATTTTAGAGCTACATCACAATTTCGTGATTACGATAAAACTTTAATTGGTGCAAAAGGGTATTATAACACGCAAGCTGCAACACGATTGTTTGTAGAAGTAACCCGCGATGACTTCCGATACGACGTTTTAGAGGCTAGTGGTGTTTCACGTAATTCTGACGATATTAAAGTGCTTTTTGGTATGGAGTGGGAAGCAACATCACTTACCTCAGGCACCTTTAAACTTGGTTATCAAAACAAAGACTTTGACGATAACCAACGTGAAAGCTTTAGTGGCTTAAGCTGGGAAGCTGGCGTTACTTGGCAACCTTTAACTTACTCAACGTTTGATTTTACAACCAGTAGAGCGGCAACCGACCCACTGCTTGAAGGCGATTACATTAAAGAAAGTACTTACGGCGTTAAATGGAAACACGATTGGAGTGACTATTTAGCCTCTGTAGCAAGTGTGAGCTATATTGATGAGCAATACACTGGCGATATTGGTCGTAAAGATGAAACAAAAAGCGCTCGACTTGGTTTAAATTACCAAGCTAATAACTTTGGTTTAATTTCGACCTATATTGACTTTATTGATAAAAACTCAAACCAACCATTAATTGAGTTTGATCGTGTAATAGTGGGTGTTAATTTTACGTTTGCTTTAAAGGCTAATTAATGAACTGTAAACTTTTTTTTAGTGCTGTTTTGTTGTTACTAAGTGGAGCTTGCTTTGCACAAACGGCGCAAGACTATGTGTTAGGCCCTGGTGACAAAGTAGAAATAAAAGTATTTGGTGAGCCCGATTTAGAGGTTACTGCATTGCTAGGCAATAGTGGTGAGGTTAATTACCCATTTTTAGGGGCACTTAAACTTGCCGGGCTAACTACCTTTGAGGTTGAAAAGTCAATTGTTAATGGTTTGCAGCCTGATTATTTAAAAACCCCAAGTGTATATGTTCAGGTTGTTGAGTATCGACCTTTTTATATACATGGTGAGGTTAAATCTCCTGGTGCTTACCCTTATCAGCCAGCTATGACAGTTAACCAAGNAAGCCGTTGCGTTAGCGGGTGGTTTAACTGAGCGAGCATCGACCGATAAAATTTATATTTTCAAAGAGCAAACTAAGCAGCAGCAACAAAAAGGCACTCTTAATAGCCAAATTGCAGCAGGCGATACAATAAAAATAGAACAACGCTTGTTTTAAGCAGTTTTAAAGGCAGTAAATAATGAATAAGTTCGAGAATAATTCAATTGATAATGAAGATGTTATTGATTTCACTGTTTATCTAAAGGTTATACAGCGTGCTAAGTGGCGTATTGTTGGCTTTTCGGTAGTTGTTACTTTATTAACAATTATGTTTGCTCTAACTCTGGTGCCGCAATATACGGCATCTGCTACTTTACTTATCGAATCAGAGCAATCTAAAGCGGTTAGTTTTGAAGAAATTTATGGCCTTGATACCACAAAAAAAGAGTATTACTTAACGCAATTTGAAATACTTAAATCTGACAGTATTGGCCGAGAAGTAATTACCAAGCTTAATTTAGAAGAACATGGCGATTTTATTGCTAAACCTAGTTTAATGGGGGAAGTTAAAGGCTATGTAAAAGGTTTACTGCCTTTTTTAAATAAAAATGAAGAAAGATATTTATCTGCAGAAGAAAAAGCAGAGCAAAAAATGCTTTTTTTATTGAGTATTTATAAATCTAAGCTAGGTATTGAACCAATCAGAAATACCCAATTAGTAAATATAAGCTATGAGTCGAGCGATCCCGCTTTAGCCGCTTTAGTTGCTAATGCTGTAGGCGATATATACATAGAAAGCCAAATGCGCGCGAAAATGGGAATAACTCAACAGGCTTCTAGTTGGTTAAACTCGAGGTTATCGCAACTTCGTATTCAGCTCGATAACTCAGAAGAGCGCTTACAAGATTTTAGAGAAGATCAGCACCTTATTGATATTGAAGGTATTGCAGGGCTTGCAACACAAGAGCTTGAGCAAATATCGGCTCAGTTAATTGAAGCACGCAACGAAAAAAACAAGTTAGAGAGCATTAACAGAGTTATAACTGAATACGGCAACAATAACCTTGAGCTATTAGGCAGTATGCCTGAAATAACATCACATAATGTTATTCAAAACGTAAAACGTGATGTAGTTACCGTTGAGCGTAAGTTAAGCGAGTTAAGTGAAGTTTATGGCCCTAAGCACCCTAAAATTATATCGGCAAGTGCTGAGCTTGTTACAGTAAAAAATAATCTTAATAAACAAATTAAGGGCCTAATTACGGGTATTGAAAAAGAGCTTAATAGGGTTACAAGAACCGTTGGTGCCCTTGAAAATGACTTAAATAATATTAGAGCGCGTTACCAAGATATTACCCGTAAAGAAACTCAATATAACCAGCTAAAACGTGAAGTAGAAACAAACCGCAATATATTTAATACGTTTTTATCACGCTCTAAAGAAACCGAAGTAACAAGCGATTTTACCTCGGCTGCCGCACGCTTTACCGACCGAGCTTATGCGCCAAACAATCCAAGTAAACCCAACAAAAAGCTTATTGTAGTACTTGCGTTTGTAGCGAGCTTTATTTTTGCAATAGTTATGAGCTTTATTTTTGATGCGCTTAACGATACCGTTAAAACCAAACCTGATGTTGAAAGCAAGTTAGCTCAACGAATGCTTGGCTTATTACCGCAAGTAAGTTTACCTAAAAAAAGTGTATTGCCTATGCATGCATATCTTGACGAAACGTATAGGCGCTTTGCAGAGTCAGTACGAACATTTCGTACCAGCTTACTTTTAACTCAGCTTGATAAACAGCATAAAATAATTGCAGTTACTTCTACATCGCCAGGTGAAGGTAAAACAACAACATCTTCTAATTTAGCAATATCTTTAGCTCAAATGGGTAAAGTATTGCTAATTGATGGCGACTTGCGTAAGCCAGCTATCGCTAAGCGATTTGAAATACCGGTTTATCACCCTGGTTTAACAAACCTAATAGTGGGTACAGAAGAACTTAGTGAATGCGTTCACATTGATGAAAAATCAGGTGTAGTAATAATGCCAAGCGGGCAAATACCAAGTAACCCACTTGAGTTGTTATCAAACATAAAATTTACACAGTTGATTGAACACCTTAAAACTCAGTACGACCATATAATTATTGATACACCACCAACACAAGCTGTGAGTGATGCATTAGTAATAGCCCAAAGTGCTGATTCGGTAATATATGTTGTTAAATCAGACGTCACACGTATTAAACCAATTAAGGCAGGCCTTGAGCGGTTATTTGAGGTAAAAGCACATGTAGCCGGTGTGGTGCTAAATCAGGTGGATATGAGCAAGTCTAACGATGAGCATAGCTATGGTTATTACGACTACCACGATTATTCTAAAAAACCTGAACCAGAAAATACTTAAACGGCCTATTACATTGTGATTGATATACATTCACACATTTTGCCAGGTATTGATGATGGCGCTAAAGACATAAACGAGTCTTTAGCGCTTTTAAAAATGGCGCAAAGCGACGGTATAACACATATTGTTGCAACCCCACATATTCATTTAGGCCGGTATAATAATTCGGCTCCCCAACTTTTAAACGATTTAACTCGCTTAAAAGCAGCTTGTTTAGCTCAAAATATTAATATAAATATTGCAGTTGCCGCTGAGGCTCGCCTTGATGTTGAGTTAATGCCGCTTATTTTAACTAATAAACTCCCGTTTATTGGCAAAAAAAATGGCTTTAATTATTTATTGTTAGAACTACCTCATTCACATGTGCCTCAAGGGTACGATAAATTTATTACTTGGCTAGCTAAACAAAATATAAAAGTGGTTATTCCGCACCCAGAGCGAAATCGTGATATTCAGTCAAACCTATTTTACATCGAAAAACTAACACAGTTAGGATGCGAGTTTCAGTTAACAGCGTCTAGCATTGAAGGCCTTTGGGGAGAGAAAGCTCAATACATTAGTG
The DNA here is from genome assembly GCF_000497995.1 of Pseudoalteromonas sp. TB25. Lineage (NCBI taxonomy): Bacteria > Pseudomonadati > Pseudomonadota > Gammaproteobacteria > Alteromonadales > Pseudoalteromonadaceae > Pseudoalteromonas > Pseudoalteromonas sp. TB25. The sequence continues at coordinate 11,889 of NZ_AUTI01000273.1, read as the reverse complement.
AGCATATGCTTAAAGCCGATTTAGTTAGTTATATTGCATCTGACGCTCATTCGGTAAAGCGCAGGCCACCTATTTTAAGCAAGGCAAAAAAACGAGTAACCGACATGCTTGGTGAAAGTAAATCGCATGCACTGTTTGTAACAAACCCTAAGTGTTTAACTGAGGTATTGTTTAATGATTGAACAGCTGGTTATTAAGCGATTACAACTTGCTCTGTTGGCAATAGTTACGCTCATTATTTGTTATTTTAGTTTACAAAGTATGCGCGCTAATGCCTGGTATTTTAGCTCACTAAATACAGTACAAGAGCTCAGTAATACCTCACCCATTGATGCACCTGAGGTTTATAATAATGAGCTCAACAAAGCCCAAAATGCTATTAAGTTAGCCATACAGCTTGAGCCTGAACATGCCCATTACTTACATTTTTTGTCGTATATTAAGCTTCTAGTTTTAGCTAAGACTGATCTCATTGAGCAAAGTAAGCTAGATACTGAATATAAAGAGATACAATCGTTTTTACTTCATTCTACCCAGATTAGAAGCTCATGGGCTGAAACTTGGATTGAGCTAGCTAAAGTTACTAGTTACCAAGAGGGTCCAAGTAAACAAGTTTTAAATTATATTGAGCAGGCTAAAAAAGTAGGTCCATACAAGCTTGAGGTGCATTTGGGTATTATAGAAATTTCATTAGCAAATTGGCAGCAACTACCTCCTGAGTATAAGGCACTGTATGTAAACTCTTTAAGCATGGCTGCCCAATATGGCTATCGATTTAACCGCATTTACACTATTGCTAAACAATTAAATCAACTACCTACCTTATGCATGTCATTACAATTTGGTGCTGCTTACAAAAAACTTAAACAGCGTTATATTTACAAACAAACCTGCAAATAAAAACGCCCAGAGATTTTATAAAAACCTCTGGGCTATAAAGTGACTCTAAATTGAGTCTAGCGTTAACTAAAACACTTTCTTGGTTCGTTAGGGAGAAGAAGAAAGTACTTTAAAGTGTAGTAAAGCTATTGAAAAAAGCATAACTAATTTTGCCACCTGGTTACATTTGATAACAAATGATTAGATTAATTATGTGTAATTTGCACTTTAGTTTAACCCCTACTTATTAGCCATGTATTTTGTGCTAGATCGCGCGGCAGTGAATTTTTGATCTTATCCTTTTTCATTCTCGCCGCCTACTAGGGTAACCATACCGCGTTAAAGCCATCTTACTATTTAGTCATAAACGACAAGTTCTCCTACTTAATAAGGCATATAATTATGATTCAGAGAGTAATATTTTCTATAGTTTAGGTGAAACTAAGCTAACGTTTATTTGTTTTTTCCTCAGCCTTAACTATTCCTTTTCTGAGCTTTGATTTATTCCTAATTGTTCATGAATACTTCATCAAATACAGGCGAAATAATTTTAGTCCCATACAAATTTAAATGATCATCGTCGAAATAGAGTGGTTTTCCATCAATGTCTCCATGGCAAAACTCTGAGTTACATAAAAACGGGATTGGGTTTAATATTTTTGCTCCGCATTTTTGAACCGCTTTATTTTGCATCTCATACGCTGTTTTTTGACGAGTGTCATACTCTAATTTAGGAAGTTTTACTCTTTCCATTTGGTTTTGAGTTAGCGCTGATCTAAACATAGATTTAGGTACATTAATTTTTAGCTCAGGTACTGGCCTCAATATATATACAGGATTATTTTCTGATAACTCACAAATAGTATCGACCATATGCGATACCAAGTTTTCTCTATAAGCATCACTTCTTGTTTGAAACCTTTTATCAACAAAACTGTCTGGGGGAGTGCTGATTTTATCTTCGTTGCGGCCGACTAAGTTTAGTGATGTTCTATTAATAATTATTATGGGTATGCCGCTAAACTCATTACCAGCGCGAGTAATTAAGTTACTCACTAGTTTTCCGCAAGAGTCATCTATAACGTTGCCTAGGTTGTCTGTAGTATAAAGCCCCTTTATAGTATTACAGGCGCTTAATCCCCAATCGATCACAGAACCATTATGTAGTTTTGCTTGAACACCAATACCCTCAATTAAGGCTTGTGCATGGCTATCACCTAAAACGATAGCCTTAACTTCACCATCACCATATTTACAAGATGGAGAATCTCCATCGATAAGTGAACCACAATAATGCTCTCGGTTATTTCTATGCATACCATTAGTAACTATCAATTGTTCAGAGGTTAGCCTAACCTCACTATCAAAGCCGTTATTTGAAATAACTATGTATCCAGCTATTCCAACAGTTAATGCTAAATATAGCGGTTTACACTTTAAATAATCTAAACGTTTATTAAAATCACTTTTGAACTTAATTTTTTCAATATATTTGTTACTTAAAAATCCAAGTAGTACTGACAATGCAATGCCGATATAAATATAATTATCATTTAAAGAAAAATAATAAATGATTACAACTAGAGGCCAATGCCATAAATAAATCGAATACGACCATGCACCTAGTTTTTTAAAGACAATATTACTTGTGACGATACTATTGTTGCGTTGTGTTTGAATAACAAGAAATGCACCTAAAACAGGGAAAAAAGCAAAGTAACCAGGCCAAGGTGTATCTTTTGAAATTAAAAAGTAAGAGCCTAAAATAAGTACAATACCGGTCCATTCAACTAACTTTTTTTGTTTGTCTTTAATGCTAAATGGGTACAGGTATGCAACCCCACCTAGCAACATTTCCCACACTCTTGTGGGTAATAAAAAGTAAGCGCCTTTGGACCATTTATAAGTGACCAGAACACAAAATACAAAGCCTAAAATAGTGCTAAATAACACTACCTTTTTCATCATGTCTATAGATATAAATTTATATAGTGCAACAAGGACTAATGGGTAAATAAGATAAAATTGCCATTCAACAGATAATGACCACGTATGTAATAACCATTTTTCGCTTGCTAAGGCATCAAAGTAGCCTGATTCTAGCCAGTATGTTACGTTTGATACAAATGTTACACTGCTAGCGGCATGTTTTCCTAATGCTTTATAGTCTTGAGGGGTAAGGTAAAACCAACCTAAAATTAATAATATAATGCAGAGAATGGCGAGCGCTGGAATAATCCTATTTGCGCGTGCAACATAGAACCTTAAAATAGAAAATTTTTGTTGTTCTAATCCTTTAAATATTATCCCTGTCATTAAAAAACCGGAGATAACAAAAAATACATCTACGCCTGCAAATCCACCAGGCATCCAAGATGAGTTAAAATGAAATAAAACAACAGCAATAACTGCTATAGCCCTTAAGCCATTAATATCTTCCCTGAACTGCAAACTATTACTCCTTAATTGATATAGATTTTTTGTAAATGAGACCTAGTAATAACGCTAGTAAATTAATCATCATTAATTTTATGTATTAGCCCAGCTATATATGAAGTTCATTTAAATGCTTAACTATTATATGGTTAATATATTGTAAAGTATATCGATTAACCCCAGCTTATTAACTGTGTATTTTGCACTAGATCTCGTGGTAATGAGTTTTTAATCTTATTTTTTTGCCATTTTCCCAGCCCAATAGGGCACCCACACAGTGTTAAAACTACTTCACCTATTGTTTGAGTTACTTCAGTTAAGCGTATATCTTTACCTTGGAAATAATCATTTGCTTGCTCGTTATTTAACGCGTAAATATTAGTTTTACACTCATTGCCAAATACGGTTGCAAATTCATGCGTTAGCCTTACGCCGTTTTTATGAATAATTCCAATTTGAATGCCTAAACGTGCGTATTTAATTTTATTTTGGACGGCTTCAAACCCTTCTGGAAATAACCACAGTTCTTTATCGCGTTGCATTAAGTTGCCAGGTAGGTTAGTTAACCCAAAGTGCTTTTTAAGCGATTGCATAAACGCGGCACTTTGTTTTTTATCAAACTCGTTAAACGGGAATGCACCTTTTTTAACTGTTTGATTTGGGTTATTGCAACTTGCGTGCTTTTTAAATTTAGCAATAAAAAAGCCTTCGCTATCGAATGTTTGCGGCCATACATGCAAATAGCCTTCACTTGTTGTTGCTTTACTTGCACCTTCAAATAAATCACTTAGGGACTCAGGCGCAATATAGTCACCAAACTCACTGAGTAAATAATCGCACACTTGTTGGTTTTCGAGCGGGGTAAGTGTGCAGGTTGAATACACTAATGTGCCACCTGGCTTTAATGCATAAAAAGCGCTTTTAATTAAGTCTTTTTGTACTTGGGCTATTTGTATGTTTGATTCTATGGACCAATTTTTAAGTGCGTCGGCGTCTTTACGTACTGTGCCTTCGCCAGAGCATGGCGCGTCTAGCAATATGCTATCAAAGCATTCAAACATGTAGTTACCAAATATAACACCGTCAAAATGCGAGAGCGCACAGTTACCTACTCCCATGCGTTTTAATGTAGCGCTTAGTACTTTTAGGCGCGATGACGAAAGCTCGTTTGCAACAAGCACGCCTTGGTTATTCATAAGTGCTGCAAGCTGCGATGTTTTAGAGCCCGGTGCTGATGCCATATCAAGCACGAAATTATTTTGAGAGTCTGCGAGTTCAATACTTTGCTTTAATGCCATAGGGGGCAGCATTGAACTTGCTTCTTGTACGTACATAGCACCGCTTAGGTGTAAGTCGGTATTACCTAGGGCTAGGTTTTGTTCTTCATTGCTTGGGCGTTCTAACCAAAAGCCTTCACTGCACCAAGGGATTGGGGTTAGCAGCCAATTTTTTTCAGTGGCACGTTCTACAAATTCTTCAATGCTAATTTTTAATGTATTAACGCGGATAGATTTTCTGAGCGGCTTGCGACATGCATTTAAAAAGTCATCTAAGTTTAGATGCGCTGGTAAATAGGTTTTTACGTCATCAATAAAGTGCTCAGGAATAAAAGTGTTGGCGTTCACGCGTTAGCTCATACTATAAAAATAAAGCGCGATAATAGCATTTATGCGAGGTGTTTTCAGCGTTAAAAAGCGTAACATCTAATTTATTACGCTGTCGACACTTCACTGTATTAGTCCATTGTAAAACCATTTTTATACGACTTTAGATTAATAGTGTCGACAATGGGTGTGTTTTTTAGTCGTTTTGATAGGTTTAAGGGTTGACATGATTTTTTAATAAGCCCATAGTAACCACATTAATTGTCGACAATCTAAAAAATAACTTATGACACATACATTTTTAAACGAAGCGCCTATAACTACCGCATCAGATCAAGTATTTGTAGATATGCGCCGTGAGATTGTTGAGGGCAGCATAGTTCAAGGCAGTAAAATATCAGAGCCTGAGCTTGCCAAACGTTATGGTGTAAGCCGTGCAACGCTTAGAGAGGCGTTAAATCGCCTAGAAAGTTGCTACCTTGTTGAGCGTAAAGCTAACGTAGGTTGCCGAGTAGTTGCTCTTACCGCTGAGCGCTTGATTGAAGTGTATCAAGTTCGCAGCTCACTTGAAGGCTTAGCATGTAGGCTTGCTGCCGACAATATGGAACCCGAAGAAGTAAAAGGCTTAAAGCAATTACTTAATCAGCACCTACAAACACAACGTGTTAAAGAGGGCGAATCTTATTATCAAGAAGCCGGCGATTTAGATTTTCATTACCGTATTATTCAAGGCAGTAAAAACGCGCATTTAATTCATTTACTGTGTAATGAGCTTTATCAATTAATACGCATGTACCGTGTACAAATGGGCATGGTGGGGCCGCGTGTATCAAAAGCGTTTGATGAGCATTTAGCTATTATTAACGCCATTGAAAACCACGACGGCGAACTGGCCGAAATGCTTATGAAGCGCCACATCAGTGCATCGCAAGCAAATATTCAAACCAAATTTGATGTATACCAATCAATATGAGTATTCGAACAATTTAACGGATTAAATCGCTCCGTAACGTCGTTAAAAATTTTTTATTTAGAACCACTAAACATAAAAATTATTGCCTAGTTACAGAACGATTTTCTTATCGTTAAATAGACCTCATACGCATACAGATTGATATTAGTCGCAAAAAACAGAAGCTGTTAAAAGTTAAAAGTTAAAAGCTAGCAAGAGCAGTTAAACAGTCACAATTACATATTAAAACTATAAGTTACTCCACGTAGCAACCGTTCAAAGTGAGGAGAAAGTAATGTCAGCAGGATTAAAATTTAAACACGCTATTGCCAATAACCGCCCGTTACAAGTGGTAGGTACTATTAATGCCTACACAGCGATGATGGCAGAAAAAATGGGCCACCAAGCTATTTATCTTTCAGGTGCCGGTGTTGCAAACGCCTCGTTTGGTATGCCTGATTTGGGTATGACAAGCCTTGATAACGTGCTTGAAGATATTCGTCGTATTACAGGTGCGAGTGATTTACCGCTGTTAGTTGATGCCGATACCGGTTGGGGTGGGGCATTTAATATTGCACGCACAGTAAAAGAAATGACTAAAGCCGGTGCGGCGGGTTTTCATATAGAAGACCAAGTAGCGCAAAAACGCTGTGGTCATCGCCCTAATAAAGAAATTGTAAGCCAAGGTGAAATGGTTGATCGCATTAAAGCGGCGGTGGATGCAAAAACAGACAGCGATTTTTACATTATGGCGCGTACCGATGCATTTCAAAAAGAAGGTTTAAATGCCGCGATAGACCGTGCAGCTGCCTGTGTTGAAGCCGGTGCTGACGCTATTTTTGCAGAAGCCGTACATGACCTTGCTGATTACCAAGCATTTGCAAAAGCGATTAACGTTCCAATTTTGGCAAACATTACTGAGTTTGGCCAAACACCTATTTACACAAAAGAGCAGCTAAGCGATGTAGGCGTTGAAATGGTGCTTTACCCACTCAGTGCATTTAGAGCCATGAATAAAGCAGCGCTAAACGTGTATTCAGCAATTTTAAATGAAGGCTCGCAACAAAGCCAAATTGAAAATATGCAAACGCGTTCTGAGCTTTACGACTTTTTAGATTACCACACGTACGAGAACACACTCGACACACTTTTTTCATCAAAATCTGACAAATAATAAAATCTCACACAAATTATAGATAGGAGAAGATCATGGTAGATAAAGCATTAGGCGGCGCGGGTTTACGCGGACAAGTGGCTGGTCAAACAGCATTGTGTACTGTTGGACAAAGTGGTTCTGGTTTAACGTATTGTGGTTACGATATTAGCGAACTTGCCGAAAAAGCGCAGTTTGAAGAAGTGTCTTTTTTACTTTCACGTGGTGAGTTACCAACCACAAGCGAATTGGCAGAATATAAAGCAAAACTAAAAAGCTTACGCGGCTTACCAGATGCACTTAAAACCGTGCTTGAAAATATTCCTAAAAACGCGCACCCAATGGATGTAATGCGCACGGGCTGCTCAATGTTGGGTAACCTTGAAATGGAAAATGATTTTAGCCAAGCCAATGATGCAATCGACCGTATGGTTGCTGTGTTCCCAAGTATTATTTGTTACTGGTACCGCTTTACACACGATGGCGTACGCATTGAAACACAAACTGATGACGACTCAGTTGGCGCACATTTTTTAAATTTATTACACGACAAAGCACCTAGTGAATTGTTTGCACAGGTAATGAATGTATCACTAATTTTGTACGCAGAGCACGAGTTTAACGCCTCTACCTTTACAGGGCGTGTGTGTGCATCAACGCTTTCTGATATTCACTCTTGTGTAACCGGTGCGATTGGCACGCTACGTGGTCCATTACATGGTGGTGCTAACGAAGCGGCAATGGATATGATTCAAGGTTTTACAAGCGCTGAACATGCTGAGAAAGAAATTATGGGCATGCTTGAACGTAAAGACAAAATAATGGGCTTTGGTCATGCTATTTATCGCGAATCTGATCCACGCAATATAATTATTAAAAAATGGTCTGAAAAACTAGCAGCAGAGGTAGGCGATACCGTGCTTTACCCTGTGTCTGTTCGTTGTGAAGAGATTATGTGGCGCGAGAAAAAGCTGTTTTGTAATGCTGATTTTTTCCATGCGTCTGCTTATCATTTTATGGATATTCCAACTAAATTATTTACGCCAATATTTGTAATGAGCCGTGTTACTGGTTGGACTGCGCATGTAAAAGAGCAACGCGCTAACAACCGTATTATCCGCCCAAGTGCCGATTACACAGGCCCTGATGCTCGTAGTTACACACCAATAGAGTCACGTTAAAAAATGGGTGAGCACGCATGTGCTCACTTTTTATTGCACATAGCCACTAGCGAGCAGTTTTTCTCAAACTTTTCATTAAACACGCTAGCTGTGAGCAAACACCGTCACCAAATTAGCGAACCCTTACCATGACCATAATTAATAATACCCAATACCGTAAACCTCTACCGGGCTCAAATGTCGACTATTACGATACGCAAGAAGCCGTAGATGCAATTAAGCCAGGTGCATACGCCACACTACCTTATACATCACGTGTATTTGCCGAAAACCTAGTACGCCGATGCGACCCTGCCATGTTAACCGATGCACTTAACCAGCTAATTGAGCGAAAGCAAGACTTGGATTTTCCGTGGTATCCGGCGCGCGTAGTATGCCACGATATTTTAGGGCAAACAGCGCTTGTTGATTTAGCTGGGCTTCGTGATGCAATTGCAGCAAAAGGCGGCGATCCGGCTAAAGTGAATCCGGTAGTACCTACGCAGTTAATAGTGGATCATTCACTAGCGGTAGAGCATGCCGGTTTTGATCCTGACGCATTTGAAAAAAACCGCGCCATTGAAGACAGACGAAATGATGACCGTTTTCATTTTATAAACTGGACAAAAACTGCGTTTAAAAATATTGACGTTATCCCACCGGGTAACGGCATTATGCATCAAATTAATCTTGAAAAAATGTCGCCGGTTATTCAAAACCGAGATGGCATTGCATTTCCAGATACACTAGTTGGCACCGACAGCCACACGCCACATGTTGATGCGCTAGGTGTTATTGCTGTGGGTGTAGGCGGGCTTGAAGCTGAAAGCGTTATGCTTGGCCGTGCTTCATATATTCGCTTGCCTGATATTGTTGGTGTTGAGCTAACAGGCAAGCGCCAACCAGGTATTACCGCAACCGATATTGTACTAGCCATTACTGAATTTTTACGTGAGCAACGTGTTGTATCTACTTATTTAGAGTTTTACGGTGAAGGTGCAGACGCGCTTACACTTGGCGACAGAGCAACCATTTCAAACATGACACCTGAATTTGGCGCAACTGCAGCCATGTTTTATATCGATGATAAAACAATAGATTATTTGCGTTTAACAGGGCGTGAAGAAGAACAAATTGCCCTTGTAGAAAACTACGCAAAAACAGCAGGCCTTTGGAGCGATAGCTTAAAAACCGCAAAATACGAACGTGTACTTAAGTTTGATTTATCAAGCGTGGGGCGCAATATTGCAGGTCCATCTAATCCGCACCGCCGTGTATCGACAAGCGATTTAGCTAAAGAAGGTATTTCGGGCGTTGTTGAAAATGAACAAGGCTTAATGCCAGACGGCGCATGTATTATTGCCGCTATTACTAGTTGTACCAATACCAGTAATCCACGCAATGTAATTGCTGCAGCACTCCTTGCCCGTAATGCAAATGCTAAGGGTTTAATGCGCAAACCTTGGGTTAAAACTTCATTAGCACCAGGCTCAAAAGCAGTGCAATCATACCTTGAAGATGCAAACCTACTAACAGAGCTTGAGCAACTTGGCTTTGGCATTGTTGGTTTTGCGTGTACAACATGTAACGGTATGAGCGGGGCGCTTGACCCTGTGATTCAAAAAGAAGTAATTGAACGTGATTTATACGCAACGGCTGTACTTTCAGGTAATCGTAACTTTGATGGGCGCATTCATCCTTATGCTAAGCAAGCATTTTTAGCGTCACCTCCTTTGGTTGTTGCATACGCTATTGCAGGTACTATTCGCTTTGATATTGAAAAAGGGATACTTGGACAAGATCAACAAGGCAACGATATTACGCTTAAAGATTTATGGCCATCAGATGAAGAGATTGATGCGGTAATTAAGCAAAGCGTTAAGCCAGAGCAATTTAGAAAAGTATACGAGCCTATGTTTAATTTAACCGTAGATTACGGTGAAGATAACGATCCACTTTACGATTGGCGCCCAGAAAGTACCTACATCCGTCGCCCTCCATATTGGGAAGGTGCACTTGCGGGTGAGCGCACAATGACCGGTATGCGTGCGCTTGCAGTACTTGGCGATAACATTACAACGGATCATTTATCGCCATCAAACGCAATTATGGCAAGCAGCGCTGCTGGCGAATACCTGACCAAAATGAACGTCCCAGAGGAAGACTATAACTCGTACGCAACGCACCGGGGCGATCATTTAACAGCGCAGCGCGCAACCTTTGCAAACCCAAAACTACTTAATGAAATGGTGCTTGATGAAAACGGCGACGTTAAGCAAGGTTCTTACGCTCGCATAGAGCCACAAGGCACTAATACCCGTATGTGGGAAGCAATCGAAGCCTACATGGAGCGTANGCTTATTATCGTAGCCGGTGCCGATTACGGTCAAGGTTCGTCGCGCGATTGGGCTGCAAAAGGCGTAAGACTTGCAGGCGTTGAAGTAATAGCAGCAGAGGGCTTTGAGCGTATTCACCGTACTAACTTAATTGGTATGGGGGTTTTACCGCTTGAGTTTAAAGCAGGCACAACGCGTAAAACTCTAAAGCTGGATGGCAGTGAAACGTACGATGTAACGGGTGATTTAAAACCAGGTGCCACCGTTAATTTAAGTATTACCCGTAAAGATGGTGAAGTGCTTACTGTGCCTATGAAGTGCCGTATAGATACCCAAGAAGAGCTTTCTATTTACGCAGCTGGTGGTGTGTTACAACGCTTTGCTCAAGACTTTTTAGAAGCAACGCAATCTGCATAAGGGCAAACACTATGTTTAAACCGCAAATTAAAGTGCCTGCAACTTATATGCGTGGCGGCACCAGTAAAGGTGTATTTTTTAATTTAACTGATTTGCCAAAGCCTGCTCAAGTAGCAGGCGAGGCGCGCGACAATTTATTACTGCGTGTTATTGGCAGNCCCCGATCCGTATGCCAAACAAACGGATGGTATGGGCGGCGCTACATCAAGCACCAGTAAAACCGTAATCCTAAGTAAAAGTGAGCAAGCTGATCACGATGTTGATTACTTGTTTGGTCAAGTGGCAATAGATAAACCTTTTGTAGATTGGAGCGGTAACTGCGGCAACTTAACGTCAGCAGTCGGAGCTTTTGCCATTAGTAATGGTTTGGTCGATAAAAGCAGAGTACCTAATAACGGTGTTGCTATTGTGCGTGTGTGGCAGGCTAATATTAAAAAAAGCATATTAGTGCATGTCTCTATGACCAATGGCGAAGTACAAGAAACCGGCGACTTTGAGCTCGATGGCGTTACATTTGCTGCAGCTGAAGTAAAACTTGAATTTATAGACCCCGCTGATGGCGATGGCGTGTTATTTCCAACAGGTAACGTAGTTGATGACTTAGAAGTACCAGGTGTTGGCACTTTAAAAGCCACGATGATAAATGCAGGTATTCCTACTGTATTTATTAACGCCACTGATATTGGTTATACCGGCACAGAGCTGCAAGGCGATATAAATAACGATGTTGCAGCGCTTGAAAAGCTTGAAACTATTCGCGCTTATGGCGCCGTTAAAATGGGCTTAATCACTGATATTAATGAAGCGCAAGCTCGCCAACATACACCAAAGGTTGCGTTTGTTGCAGCGCCTTTAGATTACACTGCATCTAGCGGTAAAGTTATTGAGGCTGCCAACATTAACTTACTCGTGCGCGCAATGTCGATGGGTAAACTGCATCATGCCATGATGG
>NZ_AUTI01000272.1:0-44321 GCF_000497995.1 Pseudoalteromonas sp. TB25 | reverse complement strand
TACAATTACGCCTTTACCCGCAGCCAAACCATCTGCTTTTACAACAATTGGCGCGCCTTTCTCTTTTAAATAAGCAAGGGCAGGCTCAATTTGTTCAAACGTTTGGTAGTCACCCGTTGGGATTTTATGACGTGCTAAAAAGTCTTTAGTAAACGATTTCGAACCTTCAAGCTGAGCTGCGCCCGCCGTTGGTCCAAAAATAGCCATGTTATGTTCACGAAACTTATCAACAACACCCAGTACTAACGGTATTTCAGGACCTACAATAGTAAGCTCTACCTTATTTTGCTGTGCAAAATTAAGTAAACCATCTAAGTCGTCAACGTTTATTGCTACGTTTTCAAGTTTTGGTTCAAGTGCAGTACCTGCATTACCAGGGGCTACAAATACAGTATTTACTTTGGTGTTTTGAGCGGCTTTAAACGCAAGTGCGTGTTCGCGGCCGCCGCTGCCAATGACTAAAACATTCATGGCGAAAATTCCTATTTAAAGCGGTTTCTTAAATTTCAGCGTCATGCGGTCGCTTTCACCAATGGCTTTATATTTGTCAGCATCTTGTTCGCCGAGTCTTAAGCTTGGTGGTAGCGTCCATACACCTTTAGGGTGATCGGCTGTATCTTTTGGATTTGCATTTATTTCACTGCTTGCTACTAATTCAAACCCAGCTTGTTCAGCAAGGTCTACTACGTAGCTCTGCTTCATATAACCTGATGTTTTTTGATCTTCATCAGCACGCTCTTCAGCTAAACGGTGTTCAACTAAACCTAATGTACCACCTGGTTTAAGGGCTTTATAAAAAGCTTGGAATGCACTTAATGCACCGCTTTTATCTTTGCCCATATACCAGTTATGTACATTACGAAATGTTAAAACCATATCGGCACTGCCAGCTGGCGCAATATCTAAATGTGTTACAGGTGCAAACTCAGTAATTTTAACGCTACTAAAGCGCTTATCTTCAGCTACTTTTTGTTTAAAGCCTGCAAGAGAGCGTTGGTAGTAGCCAACTGATGAATCAGCAGGAAAATGCGCGGCATAATAAGTGCCTTGCTCTTTTAATGCTGGCGCTAAAATTTCACTATACCAACCACCACCGGGTGCAATTTCAACAACTGTCATGGTTGGTTTAAAGCCAAAAAATGCAAGTGTTTGAGCTGGGTGACGATATTCATCACGAGCGCTGTTTTTAGCATTGCGTTCGCTTGATTGAAGTGCATGTTCAAGGCTTGATTCGTGGTTATGGCTAAGCGCCATAGTCGATGTCATTGTTAGTGTGGCTACAAGTAGCGATTTTAGCGCAAATTTCATTGTTTGTTCCTTCACATTATAATTTTAAATAGGTTATTGAATAATCAGAATACGTGAATTTATAGCAAACAAAAAGGGTTAAACCAACGTTTAACCCTTTGTGTGATTAGTGGCGGAAATGGCGCATACCAGTTAGTACCATTGCCATGCCAGCTTCATCAGCAGCTGCAATCACTTCTTCATCACGCATTGAGCCTCCAGGCTGAATTACCGCAGTAATGCCAGCTGCTGCTGCTGCGTCAATGCCATCACGGAATGGGAAGAATGCGTCAGACGCCATAACTGAACCTTTAACTTCAAGGTTTTCGTCGGCGGCTTTTATACCTGCAATTTTAGCTGAGTATACGCGACTCATTTGGCCTGCGCCCACACCAATGGTCATACCGTCACGGGCATAAACAATTGCGTTTGATTTAACAAATTTAGCTACTTTCCAGCAAAACAGTAAATCTTTAAGTTCTTGCTCAGAAGGCTGGCGCTTAGAAACAACTTTTAAGTCGCCTTGCGTTACCATGCCTAAGTCGCGGTCTTGAACTAAAATACCGCCGTTAACGCGTTTAATATCTTGGCCTGCGGCTTTACCTGTCCACTGTCCACACTCTAATAGGCGCACGTTCTTTTTAGCTTCAACAATTTTTGCAGCGTCGCTCGAAATACTAGGTGCAATAATTACTTCAACAAACTGACGGTCAACAATTGCTTGTGCAGTTGCTGCATCTAGCTCTCGGTTAAAGGCAATAATGCCACCAAATGCTGATGTAGGGTCTGTTTTAAAAGCGCGCTCGTATGCTTGTAGAATATTGTCCCCAATTGAAACACCACACGGATTAGCATGTTTTACAATTACGCACGCAGGTACGTCAAATTCTTTAACACATTCAAGTGCTGCATCGGTATCTGCAATGTTGTTAAACGAAAGGGCCTTACCTTGCAATTGAGTTGCTGTTGCAACTGATGCTTCAGCAATGTCATTTTCAACATAAAAAGCAGCATCTTGATGTGAGTTTTCACCGTAACGCATATCTTGTTTTTTAGTGAACTGCATGTTGATAGTACGTGGGAATTTAGTCTCTACAGCAGCTTCCTCGGTGTAATCAGGCACCATTTTACCGAAGTAGTTAGCAATCATGCCATCGTATTGTGCAGTGTGCTCGTAGGCGGCAATCGCTAAATCAAAACGTGTTTTGTACGTTGTTGAACCATTGTTGTTTTGCATTTCACTAATAACACGGTCGTAGTCGCTTGCGTTTACCACGATTGTTACATCTTTGTGGTTTTTAGCTGCTGCACGAACCATTGTAGGGCCGCCAATATCAATGTTTTCAATGGCATCTTCAAGGCTGCAGTTTTCTTGAGCGACAGTATTCGCAAAGGGGTATAAGTTAACTACAACAATATCGATAGCAGAGATGTTGTTATCTGCCATTACATCTTCATCTTGTCCGCGACGGGCTAAAATGCCGCCGTGAATTTTAGGGTGAAGGGTTTTTACGCGACCATCCATGATTTCAGGGTGGCCTGTGTGATCTGATACTTCAGTCACTTTTATGGCGTTATCAGCAAGTAGTTTACATGTGCCGCCAGTTGATAAAATATCAACGCCTTGCGCTTCAAGTGCGCGGGCAAATTCAACAATACCGGTTTTATCAGACACACTTAATAGTGCGCGACGAATGGGACGATGAGTATCCATTGTAGTTTGATTTCCTCAGTTAATGAGCTAGCTTAGAAGCGGGCATTTTAACTGATTACTACTCAAAAAACGACTTATAAAGGCTCAATAAGCGTGAGCATTTTGCAATTTAGTTAATATACTGTAGGCATAAAAAAAGCACCCTAAGGTGCTTTTTTTACAAAATACCAGTTGTATTGGATTAGTAAGTAGTAATAACGATAGAAAAACAAGTCTATAACAAGGCAAAAATTTTGCAGTGTAGTTATTCTACATAAAAAACTTTTAACGACGTTATGGGCTTGTTTAGCTCGTTAGAATACTTACGCTTTCAATATAATTGGTATTAGTTCATGCCGTATTTTTTAAGCTTTTTACGTAAAGTACCACGGTTGATACCTAGTAAAATTGCTGCACGAGTTTGGTTACCACGTGTATATGTCATTACTTCTTCAAGTAATGGCGCTTCTAGCTCTGAAAGAACAAGGTCGTAAACGTCTTGCACATCTTGACCGTTAAGCTGCTTTAAATAGTGGTGAACAGCTTTTTTTACTGCATCACGCAATGGCTGCGGTTTCTCGTGTGACTGAACATGAGGGTTAGTGATAAATGGAGAAGTCACGTTTTGTTCGAACATTATTAAGTCTCTTTCTTTCTTAGTTAGCTGCTAGTGTTTTAAAGTATTGCTCTAATGCGACGACCTGTGCCTGTGGGTTGTCGAGCGCATTAAATACTCGCCTAAACTGACCATCACTGTCATGGGTTTGCAAATACCAAGATACATGTTTGCGAGCAATTCGCGCTCCCATTGGCTCACCGTAAAACATATGGAGGTTTGTTAAATGCTCCATTAATATACTGCGCACCTCTGCAATAGCAGGTGGCTGTAAATGTTCCCCAGTTCGCAAATAGTGGTCTATCTCCCTAAATATCCAAGGGCGACCTTGGGCGGCTCGGCCAATCATAATGGCATCTGCACCCGTATAGTCTAAAACCTGTTTTGCTTTTTCTGGTGATGTAATATCACCATTGGCAACTACAGGAATCGACACTGAACGTTTTATATCCCTAATCGTGGCGTACTCAGCCTCACCTTTGTACATACATGCGCGCGTACGCCCATGTACAGCAAGTGATGCAATGCCATAACGTTCAGCTATTCTCGCAATCTCTACACCATTACGGTTATCCGGATCCCATCCTGTACGGATTTTAAGTGTCACAGGTATATCAACAGCATTAACAACTGCATCAATAATCTCTTCCACAAGTTCAGGAAACTGTAATAAGGCAGAGCCTGCGAGTTTCTTGTTCACTTTTTTTGCTGGGCACCCCATATTGATATCTATGATCTGTGCACCATTAGCAACATTGAATTGTGCGGCCTGCGCCATAAGCTCAGGATCTGCTCCTGCAATTTGCACCGCGCGTATACCCGACTCACCGCTGTGATCCATACGGTTCATCGACTTTTCTGTTTTCCAAACCTTAGGATTTGACGATAGCATTTCAGACACAGCTAAGCCCGCACCTAAGCGTCGACAAAGTTGTCTGAATGGTCTGTCTGTAATGCCTGCCATTGGCGCGACAATTACATTATTCTCAAGTTGGTATTTACCGATACGCACTATATTCAATAGGCCTCTTTTCAAGGGGCGCTAAGTTTACGGTTTTTTTCACAAAAATCAAAGGCTATAAATTGAACAAAAGTAACTTTTTTTTGCCCTTTTCGTATTGACATTTGATAACCACATGACAAGTAGGTTGATTTGTTTGAAATTCATACAGATTTTATTTTTTACAAGATAACTAGAAAATTTTTTGATATGTAAAAAAATAGTAAAGCCTGTTAAATACAGGCTTTACATGCATGTTTTGAGTTAATGCTCTAGATTTGATTGTTCGATTTATTACGCTTTTTTAGTGCCACTTACTCGAGTCCAATCACCTTCAACGGCAATGTCATCTAGTTCAATAAACGGTGCATAAATGTCAGCAACCGATTGTGCTTGTTCTTCTAAAATACCTGACATGGCAATTTTACCACCTGGCTTTAATAACCCTAAAATCACACTATGTAATTCGCGAAGTGGCTGGGCTAAAATATTGGCCACTACTATATCTGCACTAAACTCAGGTTGGTTTTCTGGAAGGTATACTTCGAGTTTGTCTGCAACACCATTTCGGTTCGCGTTATCAAGGCTAGCTTCAAGCGCTTGAGGGTCAATATCTATCCCAATCATACGCTCTGCACCTAGTTTTATAGCTGCAATACCTAAAATGCCTGAGCCACAACCAAAATCAACAACCGTTTTACCCGTCAGATCTTGGCTTTCTAACCATTTAAGGCACAAGGCCGTTGTTGCATGCGTACCCGTGCCAAAAGCAAGGCCAGGGTCTAGCAATACATTTACAGCATCAGGGTCAGGAATGTCGCGCCAGCTTGGGCAAATCCATAGTTTTTCGCCAAATTGAATAGGGTGGAAGTTATCCATCCATTCACGTTCCCAGTCTTTATCTTCAAGTTGCTCGATTTTGTATACTAAATTGTCTTTTAGCTCATCATGGCGCTTCAATAACGCAACGACTGCGTTCATATCATGATTAGCTTCGAACAGGCCAATAACTGTGGTATCAGCCCAGAACACAACGGTGCCAATTTTAGGCTCGTAGATAGGGGTGTCTTTTGCGTCAATAAAGGTTACTGAAGCGCTACCCGCTTCCATTAATAGATCGCTTACGGCATCAGCTGTTGCAGCATTGGCATTAATACGAATTTGGATCCAAGCCATGGTTATTTCCTTCAAATAGAAAAAAGGCCGCTATAGCGGCCTTTTTAGTTTATATAGTAGCGCTAAAATTATTTAGCGTCTAAAAAGCTTTTCAGTAAATCTGAGCGAGAAGGGTGGCGTAATTTACGCAGCGCTTTCGCTTCTATTTGACGAATACGCTCACGTGTTACGTCAAACTGTTTACCTACTTCTTCTAAGGTGTGGTCGGTATTCATATCAATACCAAAACGCATACGTAGTACTTTAGCTTCACGAGCTGTTAAGCCTGCAAGTACATCGTTAGTTGCGCCACGAAGAGATTCCATTGTTGCCGAATCGATTGGCGAATCAATAGTTGTATCTTCGATAAAGTCACCTAAGTGAGAATCTTCATCATCACCGATTGGTGTTTCCATTGAAATTGGCTCTTTAGCAATCTTAAGTACCTTACGGATTTTATCCTCAGGCATCATCATGCGTTCTGCTAATTCTTCTGGATTTGGCTCACGACCCATTTCTTGTAACATTTGACGAGAGATACGGTTAAGTTTATTAATCGTTTCAATCATATGCACAGGGATACGGATTGTTCTTGCTTGGTCAGCAATAGAGCGTGTGATTGCTTGACGTATCCACCACGTAGCATAAGTAGAGAACTTATAACCACGGCGATATTCAAACTTATCAACCGCTTTCATCAGACCAATGTTACCTTCTTGGATTAAATCTAAGAATTGTAAGCCACGGTTTGTGTATTTTTTAGCAATTGAGATTACAAGACGTAAGTTAGCTTCAACCATTTCTTTTTTCGCACGGCGTGCTTTCGCTTCACCTATGCTCATTCGACGGTTGATGTCTTTAATACGCTCAATGCTTAAACCTGTTGTTTGTTCAATAACAGATAATTTATTAATGCTACGAATGATTTCTGGCTTAACTTCTTCAAGTTTAGCTGAATACTTTTCGTTACCTGAAATTTCTAAATCAACCCAAGAAGCGTCAGTTTCGTTATTAGCAAAATGCTTAACGAATGTTTTCTTTGGTAATTTAGCAATTTGAACAGCTTGCTTCATGATTAGGCGTTCTTGAACACGAACACGATCCATCATTTCACGCATGTTATTTACCATGCGGTCAAACTGTTTAGGTATTAATTTAAATGTTCTGAAAAGCTCACCAATTTCAAAAATGGCTGCTTGTGATTCAGGATGCGAACGACCTTTAGCTTCAAACGTATCACGTGCTTTATTATATAAATCACGTAAATTTTCAAAATGAATACGAGCTTCTTCAGGATCTGGCCCTGTGTCTATCTCTTCTTCATCTTCATCATCGCTATCAGCATCATCTTTGTCATCTTTATCGTCGTCCTCAAGTTGCTTAGCACTTAATTCTGAACCGATGTTAGTTGCTGAAATTGGCGCTGTATCTTCATTAGGATCGATAAAGCCAGCGATAATATCGCTTAAACGCATTTCTTCAGCTTCAAACTTATCCCACTGCTCTAGTAGGTAAGTGATTGCTTCAGGGTACTCTGCAACAGAAATCTGTACTTGATTAATGCCTTCTTCAATACGTTTAGCGATTACAATTTCGCCTTCACGTGTAAGAAGTTCAACAGTACCCATTTCGCGCATGTACATGCGAACTGGATCCGTTGTACGGCCGATTTCTTTTTCTACAGTCGCAAGGGCTGCAGCGGCAGNCAGCTTCAGCTGCGTCTTCGTCTGTCGTTGTTTCTTGCATCATTAATTCATCAGCATCAGGCGCGTTTTCGCTAACCTTGATACCCATGTCATTAATCATGCTTATGATATCTTCTACTTGATCTGAGTCTATAATGTCTTGTGGAAGGTGATCATTTACTTCTGCAAAAGTTAAGTAGCCTTGCTCTTTACCTTTCTGAATCAGAAGTTTTAATTGTGACTGAGGAGTTGGATCCATAGAGATTGTTTCTTCCACTCTGATAAGTTGATACAACAGGCGCCATCATGTAGTTTGCATTAAAGCTAACTAGAATAATGTGACGCAGTGAATAGCACAGTATAACAGTTTAAATCAATTTTGACTAGGGTCTGTTGGTCTTTCAGGATTAAAGTTTGTTCTATCCAAGGGGGTTTTAATCGCGGCGCGAGGTTTGTAACCTAGTGGGCTAAGTAAAAACCGAGCAACAAAGAGTAAACCTCCCTTGGGTCGAACCCAAAGGGCAGCGCGTGTTTGGTATTTATGCTGCGTTATCGCCTATTTATGTGGAATAACCACACTACATAAGCTCTGTCTTGTCTAAATACCAAACACACTGCTGTAAACTTAACCTCGAAAGATAAACAGACCCTAACTGTTAGTCGCTTTTAACGCTGTCATTAACAAATGACACTCAAGCCTTTCATCGCTACTAAGGCCTTGTGTCTTGTCCTTTATTAATAGGGTCTCGAGTCGATAATTTAAACACTGATCTTCAATAAACTTGAAAGTATTTTTAAAAACCGTCTCTAAACGTTCTTCATTTATCTCATGTTGCCACGTTGCAAGCTTGATTAATGGCTCGTAATCTTCAGTTCCTCGAAAAAACTCGAGCAGTTGCGCTGTGGTCACATTTTCTTTTTCTAAAGCTTGTTCTTGTAATCGTAATAACAGCCCTATGCCAGCAATGTTCATTTGTGCAAGCTCAGGTAAATACGGCACACTTTTAGCTAAATTAGGGTGCTGGATCAATATACCGATAGCTTGGCGCATAGGTGTTATTTTAAATTTACGTTCAATAGAGTGTTGCTGTTTAGGCGTTTTTAAACGGCTATTCAACTGCTCACGCGTTCTGCCAATTAAGCGTCCTAATTGTTCAAGAATGTTTTCTTGATAAAACTCACTTGGAATTTTTTCAATTAGTGGAAGTGCTGCACTAAGAAGTTTAGCTTTTCCTGAATCGAGTGTTAAATCAACCTCTTGGCTTAATTTATTAAACAATACTTTGGTAAAGTCATCTGCTTGGCTTAGGCGCAATTCGAATTGCTCCTTACCTTCTTTTTGTACAAGCGAGTCAGGGTCTTCGCCATCTGGTAAAAATGCAAATTGTAGTGCTTTACCATCGTTTAAATAAGGGAGTGCATTTTCAAGTGCCCGCCAAGCAGCGTCACGGCCAGCCCTGTCGCCATCGTAACAACAGATTACTTTATCAGTAGTTCTAAATAAAGTGTGCATGTGCTCGCTTGTTGTTGCTGTCCCCAGTGATGCAACTGCATATTCAATCCCTTCTTCAGCTAAGGCAACAACATCCATATAACCTTCAACAATCATTACATGATCAAGTTTTTTATGGGCTTGCTTTGCTTCGTAAAGCCCATAAAGCTCAAAGCCTTTATGGAAAATTCGGGTTTCTGGCGAGTTTAGATATTTTGGCCCTTGGTCGGCTTGCATTACACGCCCACCAAATGCAATAACGCGTCCGCGTTTATCGCGAATAGGGAACATTAGGCGATCGCGAAAAAAATCAAATTGTCTGCCTGGTGTTTTTTCTGAAGCTAGCTTTAGCTCAACCAATTGCTCTTTTTGTTCTTTATTACGACCAAGCTGTAGGCATAGCCCATCCCATTCACTGGGAGCGTAGCCAATCATAAATTTTTTAACAGTTTCACCGCTTAAACCACGGCCTTTAACATACTCAATAACAGCAGCAGAATTACTATGGTGTTTTAATTGGTGCTGATAAAAGCGAGCAGTATGAAGCATTAAGTCGTAATCGGAGCGCTTTTGCGCAGCCGTACGCTCTGGTGCTGAATTTGCGCCTTGTTCTCGAGGTACTTCTAAGTTAAGCATGCTAGCTATTTCTTCAATAGCATCTACAAACTCTAGCTTTTCGTACTCCATTACAAACGAAATTGCATTACCATTAGCGCCACACCCAAAGCAGTGATAAAACTGTTTGTCTTGCGATACAGTAAATGAGGGAGATTTTTCGTTATGAAATGGGCAGCAAGCTTGATAATCCTTACCTGCTTTTTTTAGACCTACTTTTGAGTCTATCAGGTCGACAATATCGGTTCTGGCAAGTAAATCGTCTATAAAGTTACGTGGGATCTTTCCGGCCATTAGTAAAATACAGTCCTGAAATAATAAGAAGAAGAACGAATATGAAATTTACTTTTTTATACTTGCTTGATGCAAAATATAGTGTGCTTTAACTTACCAAAATGACAGCGAAATAAATAGGGAAGCTATAAAAAATTTCATTTTAAAGTAACCTAATCGGTGTACTTTTTATTAAAGTTAAAAACAAAGAAACCGAGCGCTAGGCTCGGTTTACTTCAATCATACTTTAATGTATGTGGGAGTATTAGGCAGTTAATCGTTGCTTAATTAAACCAGAAATCTTACCCATATCGGCTCGACCTTCAGCTTTGCTTTTGATTATACCCATTACTTTACCCATGTCTTGCATACCTGCTGCATTAGTATCAGCAATAGCCGCGTCAATGAGAGCAATTATTTCTTCTTCACTCAATTGTTGAGGTAAAAAAGTTTCAAGCGCTACTATTTCATTGGCTTCAATATCAGCTAAATCATCACGCCCAGCATCTTTGTACTGAGTGTAAGAGTCACGACGTTGTTTAACAAGCTTCACTATAACGGAGGTAATACCTGCGTCGTCTAGCGTTATTTGCTCGTCAATTTCACGTTGCTTGATTGCAGCAAGTACCATACGAATAGGGTTAAGACGTTGCTTGTCTTTAGCTCTCATCGCATCTTTTTGCGCATCTTTTAGCGTTATTAAAAGGCTCATTTATACAAGACCTAATATATTAGTATAATTTAACGCGACGAGCGTTATCACGAGAAAGTTTTTTCATGTGACGTTTAACTGCAGCAGCTTTTTTACGCTTACGCTCAGCTGTTGGTTTTTCATAGTGCTCGCGACGACGAACTTCTGAAAGGATTCCTGCTTTTTCACATGAACGCTTGAAGCGACGAAGTGCTACGTCAAACGGTTCGTTCTCTCTTACTTTAATTACTGGCATTAAAAATTCACCTACCTAAATTATGAGCGTTGCTCAAGTTGATCAAACATTGATCAAGTGGTTCAAAAATGGTGCGGTATTGTAATCCGAAGCAACACCACATGTAAAGGACAATATTAACAGAAACGCATTACGTTAAACAGTATTAATTTGCTTGGCGCTGGTACAGTTGGCAAAGTACTTGTCCTGCCTTTTTTTCTTTAATTAACAACCAGTTGGTTGGTGTTTCTAAGGCGGCTAGCTCTGCCTCTACTTCAACATAAATTAATGCGTCGTTGCTTAACCATTGGTTTTTTTCTAATAAATCGCAGGTTGTTTGCGCTAAATCTTTACGAAATGGTGGGTCAACAAATACAAGATTAAAAGCTTCGTTTGTGTTTTTTTGCTCTAAAAAGGAGAGCGAATTAGTATGTTTAACGTATGCGTTGTCGAGCTTTAAAGTGCTAATATTTTGTTCTAATTGCTTAGCAGCTAATGAGTCGAGCTCGATAAATGTAGCGCTTTTAGCATATCGTGATAGCGCTTCAAATCCCAATCCACCAGAACCGGCAAAACAATCAAGTACATTTGCGTCACGCGTATCTTGCATTAGCCAATTAAATACAGTTTCTTTAATTCGATCGGTAGTAGGTCTCAAGCCTTCTACGTTTTTAACCGGGAGTTTACGGCCTCGAAATTGACCACTAATCACTCTAATAAAGCCATCACTGGGCTTGTTAGCAGCTTTATTTTGCGTTGTTTTTTTTCTCATTTAGCTCACTAAAAAATGGTATATGGTATCTAGCTCAGATAATATTATGGGCGATTACGTGTAGCTTCATTTTTCAACCGCATTAAAAGTGTTACTATTAAACACTTACGTTTTGAATGGTTGTATTTATTAGCAACTATTGCTGGGCATTGCCAAGCTATTTCAAATTTTAGTTTATCAGATTTTTATAAGTGGTTATTAGCAAGTATGACAAAAAAAAGTAAATTCATGTCGTGGCTCGGTTTTGGCAAGTCAGATAAAAAAGAAGCAGAGCAAAAAGCAGCAGCTGATAAACAACAAGTATTAGCGCAAGAAGAGGCCCAGAAGCTAGAGCAAGAAAAACTAGCGCAAGAGCAAGCTGAAGCTGAACGGTTAAAAGCAGAGGCTGAAACAGAGCGTTTAGAACAAGAACGCCAGCGTGCTGAAAACGCGGAAAAGATTGCCATTGAGCAGGCCAATGCTGAATTACTTGCAAAACAGCAAGCAGATGCCGAGGCGCAAAGACAAGAACATGCGCAACGTTTAGCCGATCAAGAAAAAGAGATGCGCTTAGAGCAAGAACGATTAGCGGCAGAAAAAGTAGAGGCTGAGCGACTAGAGCAAATACGCCTTGAAAAACAAGATGAGGCGATCAAAGCCGAAAAGCTTGCAATAGAGCAAGCGAATGCTGAGTTATTAGCAAAAGAACAAGCGGATGCTGAAGCTCAAAGGCAAGAGCAAGCGAAGCGCTTAGCAGAACAAGAAGCGCAGATGCTTTTAGAGCAAGAACGCATTGCGGCTGAAAAAGCAGAAAATGAGCGCTTAGAGCAAGTACGTATTGCAGCTGAAAAAGCAGAGAATGAACGTTTAGAGCAAGAACGCATTGCGGCTGAAAAAGCAGAGAATGAACGTTTAGAGCAAGAACGCATTGCGGCTGAAAAAGCAGAGAATGAACGCTTAGAGCAAGAACGCATTGCGGCTGAAAAAGCAGAGAATGAACGCTTAGAGCAAGAACGCCTTGCAGCTGAAAAAGCAGAAAGTGAGCGTTTAGAGCAAGAGCGCCTTGCAGCTGAAAAAGCAGAGAATGAGCGTTTAGAGCAAGAACGCCTTGCAGCTGAAAAAGCAGAGAATGAACGCTTAGAGCAAGAACGCCTTGCGGCTGAAAAAGCAGAAAATGAGCGTTTAGAGCAAGAACGTATTGTAGCTGAAAAAGCAGAAAATGAGCGTTTAGAACAAGAACGTATCACAGCAGAACTTGCAATTGAAGAAGCTAAAAAAGCCGAAAAGCCAAAAAAAGAAGGGTTTTTCTCTCGTCTTAAAAAAGGCTTGTTAAAGACTCGCGTTAATATAGGTTCTGGTTTTGCGTCTATTTTTAGTGGAAAAAAAATAGACGACGAATTATTTGAAGATCTTGAAACTCAATTACTCACCGCCGATTTAGGCGTTGATACTACCATGAAGTTGATTGATCGTTTAACTGATGCAGCGAACCGTAAACAGTTAAAAGATGGTGATGCGCTTTATGAGTTAATGAAACAAGAAATGGCTGCGATGCTTAAAACGGCAGAACAGCCTTTAGTCATAAGCGAAGATAAAAAGCCGTTTGTTATTTTAATGGTAGGTGTAAATGGTGTTGGTAAAACAACGACTATTGGTAAAATGGCTAAGCAATTTCAAAACGAAGGTAAGTCGGTTATGCTGGCTGCTGGTGATACGTTTAGAGCGGCAGCTGTTGAGCAGCTTCAGGTTTGGGGTGAACGTAACAGCATTCCCGTTATTGCACAGCATACAGGTGCAGATAGTGCATCAGTTGTGTTTGATGCATTCCAAGCGGCTAAAGCACGTAATATAGATGTGTTAATTGCTGATACAGCTGGGCGCTTGCAAAATAAAGATAATTTAATGCAAGAGCTTGAAAAAATAGCTCGTGTAATGAAAAAGATTGATCCTGATGCGCCGCACGAAGTGATGTTAACTATCGATGCAGGCACAGGGCAAAATGCAATTAGCCAAGTAAACCTGTTTAATCAATGTGTTGGTTTAACTGGTATTACGCTTTCAAAACTTGATGGAACTGCAAAGGGTGGTGTTATTTTTGCGGTTGCAGATAAGTTTAATATTCCAATTCGTTACATTGGTGTTGGTGAAGGTATTGATGATTTACGCGCTTTTAAAAGCGATGATTTTATTGATGCGTTATTTAGCCAAGATGAGGACGACGTTTAATTTACCAAAAAAGGGAGCTAGCTCCCTTTTTAATTGCGAGGAATACTAATTTCATTAATGTGTTAATGGAGTTGGCATAATAAAAAGATGATAAATTTTCAGCAAGTAAGTAAGACCTATCCTGGAGGGCACCGCGCCCTCGAAAAAGTTAATTTTCATATTAAACCGGGTGAACTTGCCTTTTTAACTGGCCACAGTGGTGCGGGTAAAAGTACGTTGCTTAAGTTAATTAGCTTAATGGAACGTCCTTCAGCAGGTAGTGTATTTATCAACGGTGTTGATTTAAACAAAGTAAACTCGCGTCAAATTCCTTATGCTCGTCGTGATATAGGTATTATTTTTCAAAACCATAGGTTATTAGAGCGCTACACTATTTTTGATAACGTGGCATTACCTCTCATTATTGAGGGGACTCACCATAAGCAAATAGCTAAACGGGTCCATGGCGCGCTTGACAAGGTAGGCCTAATTGACAAAGTTAAATGTCATCCTTCTATGCTCTCTGGAGGCGAACAGCAACGAGTTGGTATTGCCAGAGCTATTGTAAACTCCCCACCAATTTTACTAGCTGATGAACCAACAGGTAATCTTGACCCAGAGCTTTCAATGGAAATACTCAAGTTGTTTGAAGACTTTAATAAACACGGTACCACTGTTCTTATCGCAACGCATGATTTGGGTTTGGTTGCACGTATGAAGTATCGTAGCTTAACCTTAAAAGATGGCCGTATGCTTCAAGACCCGCTTGCTGAGGGGGCACTATGAGTTTACTTTTTAAAGGTCGCCAAAATAGTAACGACAAGCAAAAAAAATCAGTATTAGCTGGCGGTTATTTTTTTATTATTAATATTTTTCGCCAAGGTGTGCATAGCTTAGGTGAAATGTGGCGCACGCCGCTTGCGTCTATGATGACTATCGCTGTACTTGGTTTGAGCCTAACGTTACCTGCAACACTTTACTTAGTCGTTAAAAACGTACAGCAAGTGAGTAGTGGCTTTGAAGAGGCGAGTGAAATATCGTTGTTTGTAAAAGAAAGTATGAACGAGCAAGAAACGCAAACATTAGTAAAGCGTTTAGCACTTTACCCAGAAGTGGAAAGTGTTGAGTTTATTTCAAAACAACAGGCATTAACAGAATTTAAAGACGTATCTGGCTTTGGGCAAGCTTTGGAGTATTTAGATAAAAATCCATTACCGGATGTGGTACTCGTTACTCCAACAAAACGTCACAGACACCCAAATGCCGCTAAAGTACTGCTAACTAAATTAGAAAGTGAACGTGAAGTTGATTTTGGTAAGCTCGATATAGCGTGGTTAGAGCGTTTAAATGCATTACTAGATTTACTCAAAGAAAGTGTAATAACTATCGCATTATTACTACTTACCTCAGTGACACTTATTATTGGTAACACCATTCGTTTGTCGATCATGGATAAAAAAGAAGAAATACAAGTAATGAAGCTAGTAGGCGCAACGAACACCTTTATACATGCCCCATTTTTGTGGACCGGTATTTGGTATGGTGTAATAGGTGGTTTGTTTGCCTTTATATGCGTAGGTCTGATGATGTGGTGGCTTTCAAGCGCTGTGAGCAGTGTAGCGGGGGTGTATCAAACAAGTTTTTCGTTAATAGGATTATCGCTTAATGAACTCGGCTTTTTAGTGTTACTTGCAACAAGCTTAGGATTTGTAGGCTCGTACCTTTCTGTAAATCGATATATTAAAGAAATAGAACCCGATAAAGTATAAAAAACCCTGCAAACTATAAGTGAACCAACCCAGCTTGATATGCGTAACGTATCGGACTGGGTTGTACCTCCCGTTACTAAAACTGTCATATTTGTGTACTATCCTCCCATAAAGTAATGAGTTGTAAATAAGGTGATGCGGTTAGGTTAATTGGCTGCAATCCCTCAATTCATCACTTATTCAGTCGCTTGTAGTAGACTAAACACATACTAAAAACTGCTTGATTTATACTTTTAAAAAGTTTTAAATTGGGGTTAGCACTCTTAGAGAAAGAGTGCTAAGATAGTTTCAAATGTTTATCACCGAGGTGAAAAATGAGTAAAGATTTATACGCAATGGCACTTACAGTCGGACAACAAAGCGCAAGCATGGACGGTTACCTTCAAGCGGTAAGCACTATTCCTATGCTTAAAGTTGAACAAGAGCAAGAACTTGCTAAAAGACTTCAGGAAGAAGGCGATCTTAGTGCTGCCAAGCAACTCATTATGTCGCATTTACGCTTTGTAGCACATATTGCTAAAAGCTACTCGGGATACGGCTTACCACAAGCTGACCTTATTCAAGAAGGTAATATAGGCCTGATGAAAGCGGTTAAACGTTTTGACCCTACAGTGGGTGTACGTTTAGTGTCGTTTGCAGTGCATTGGATTAAAGCCGAAATTCACGAGTTTGTTCTTAAAAATTGGCGCATAGTTAAAGTTGCAACCACTAAAGCGCAACGTAAATTGTTTTTTAATCTTCGTAAAAACAAAAAGCGTTTAGGTTGGTTCAACCAAGCTGAGGTTAGCACTGTTGCTAGCGAGCTAGGTGTGAGTGAAAAAGAAGTACGTGAAATGGAATCGCGCATGAGCGGCCAAGACATGGGCTTTGACCTAACTGGTGACGATAACGACGATGCACCAACAAGTACATACTCTCCAGTACAGTATTTAACAGATGGCGCAGCTGACTTAGCTGACGACGTTGAACAAGAGCAGTGGAAAGAGCAAGCGCATACCCGTTTATTTAGCGCACTTAAAACACTAGATGAACGTTCACAAGATATTGTTAGCGCACGTTGGTTGTCTGATGATAAAGCGACGCTTCAGGAGCTTGCACAAAAGTACAGTGTATCTGCTGAGCGTGTTCGTCAGCTTGAAAAAACAGCGATGAAAAAGTTACAAAGCGCTATGAGCTAATATTGCTCAAGCAGCAAAATTTAAAAAGCCCTGCATGAAAATGCGGGGCTTTTTGCTTTTGAGTAGGTTGGTTTGAGCGAAGCGAAACCCAACGATAAAATATCTAATCAAGTAATACCGATACTCTGCATTATCGAATGGTTATACCAATCCGCAATAATACTTAATCATTTTGCGAGGCTAAACGTGTCGCTACCTGCGTTAAAAAAGTCTCATTTAGAACAACCGAATAGTGAATTTTTTGCCTAGCTATCAACACGTTTTTCCGCCCTCAAAATAGACCACTTAATTAAGCGAATTGGTATTAGTTTATTATTCGGATATAGCATTATTTAAAGCTTATATTACCTAGCACTCACTCCCTTTCCCTCAGCATGCGCTAACTGAATGTACTTACGTTCAACTAATTGCGAAACAGGTACGAGTTCAAAACCTTGCTTAGTTAGCTCTGGTAAGGCATGGCGTAAAAATTCGATGGTTTCAGGGTAGGGATGAGCAATTGCAATGGCAAAGCTATGGGAAATGGCTAATTGTTTTAACTCTTCAAGCCTTAGCTGCAGTTGTTCTGGTGTAGTTATGTTGTCTAAAAACACTTGGCGACTAATATTAGCAACACCCAAAAAGTTAGCGGCATTTTGTGCCTGACTCAAATCGGTTGTGCGACTATCTAAAAAATATAAATGACGCTTTTTAAGTACTTCCATTGTCCACTTCATAGCTTGGCTTTTTTGCGTAAGCGCTGAGCCCATGTGGTTATTAACGCCTTTAACTTGCGGTAAACTAGCGAGAGCTGTTCCAAGAGTTTGCTGAAGCTGCTCTTTATTCATATTTAAAGTAAGCGCACCAGGCCCTAGTTCTTTACCGTTAAGTGCTTGCATAGGTACATGAAGCAATAACTCTTTATTTGATTGACTGGCAAGTGTTGCAAAAATTTGCGAATAAGGGGTATGGGGCAAAATTGAATACGACAATTGCCCAGGTAAGGAAAGGAACTCTAAGTCCCGTTGATGATAGCCTATATCGTCTATCACTATTGCTATTTGCTTGGCGCTAATTGTTGCAGAGCTAAAACAAATAGCTAATGTTAGCCATTTTATTATTTTCACGTTTATAGTTTTTATTATCTTTTTAGCTTTATTTATACAGCTTATACAAGCTATTGCATGCTGAGTAATTGTTTGGCTTTAACCAACTGTAAATCGGTTAGATTACCAGTAAGTAATTGCGCATTATTGTTAGTGTGTTCATTTTTTATTATAACGGCTTTATTACTTTGTGAAAGGTTTGTTTGATTAACCGCCACATCTGGGGTTATTCCTATTCCATCAATCGATTTACCTAACGGTGTGAAGTATTTCGCTGTGGTGAGCTTTAATGCGGTATTGCCATCACCGAGTGGAATGAGTGATTGTACAGAGCCTTTCCCAAAAGATTGGCTGCCAACAATGGTTGCTCGGTTATTATCTTTAAGTGCTGCTGCAAGTATTTCGGCTGCAGAGGCAGAATTTTCGTTTATAAGCACAACTATGGGCGCATTTTTTAGAATGTCTCCACGCTTTGCATAAAATGCTTGGTTAGCATCGTAAAAACGTCCTTTAGTCGTCACTATAGTGCCACTTTGTAAAAATAGGTCTGATACAGCCACTGCGCTTTGTAATGTCCCCCCTGGGTTATCACGTAAATCAATTACTAAGCCTTTAAGTGGGTAGCCAAAATGGCTTTGCAGGGCGGCAACTTGTAGTGCAACTTCATGTAATGTGTGGTTAGAGAAGTTATTGATAGCTATGTAACCAGTTCCAAAATCTAAAAGTTCGCTTGTTACACTTTCGAGGTTTATTTGGCGACGTGTGACATGAAAAGTGAGTGGGTTTTTATTGTTATCGCGATTTACAATTATATCTATATTCGAAAATTCACTGTCTCTTATTAGTGTTGCTACTTCGTCGATAGTACGGTTTTGGGCTGCGTTGTTGTTTACACTTACAATAATATCGCCTGGTAAAATACCTGCCGCTTTTGCGGGCGAATTATTAACCACGTTAACAATAGTCATATTCTCGTCTATGTTCTTAACTTCTATACCAATACCTGTGTAACGACCATTTGTGTTATCAAATAATGAGGCTAATTCATACTCATTTAAGTACTTAGAATAGGAGTCGAGTTTTGAATATAAACGCTCAAACTGTTGGTTGTTATATTTAATATGGTGGCTATTTTGTAAGGTGAGATCTTCAACGTAATAGGTATGAATGTTGAAGAGTATTTCGTCTATTTGTTGTCTTTTAAGATCTTTAATTGAGCTTGCTAGTGCATTACTAGTAAAGGTAATTAGGGTTAGTAATACAAGCAAGTACAGACTTATATAAAAGTCTGCACTTTTTTTATTAACGGTATTTATTGTGTGTTTTTTAGTTGTCATCAGCTGCTCCAGGGCGGTGCAGCGATTTATCTAATTAAATACGTTTGCACCATTTTACAGGATTTACTGCGCGTCCTTTGTGGCGTATTTCAAAGTATAGACCAGAACTTGCCTGTCCGCCGCTTTGGCCTACTAAAGCGAGGGTTTCGCCTTCACGTACCATATCCCCTACATCTCTTAGTAGCGTTTGAGCGTGGCCATATAGGCTCATAAAACCTTCACCATGGTCTACAACAATTACCCATCCATAACCTTTTAGCCAATCGGCAAATACAACTTGCCCGTTGTGCACGCTATTAATATTAGTGCCTTCTTTTGCACCAATTAATACGCCTTTCCAATCAATACCACCATGTTTACGTTGGCCGAATGTGTGCTCTAACTTACCTTTGCTCGGCCAGTCTAATTTGCCCTTGCTCTTATTTAGGCCAAGTAATTCTATTTTTTGTGTTTTTTCTTTTTCGAGCTCTTTAATCGTTGTTACTAAAGTTTGTTGGTTTTCTTTTAAATAATTTATTGAGCTTTTAGTGCTGTTGAGCTGAGCTTGTAAGTTTTTAAGATTAGCTTGGCGCTCACTTTGTGCATTAAGTAATGCAGTTTGGCGCCTTTTTTGTTCATCAAATAAAAGCTCTAGTTTTTCTTGCGTTTTAACGAGCTCTTCTTGGTTTTGTACTATTTGCTGTTGAAGATCTTTTAGATCTTCGATTTGTTCAATACGGGCTTTATTTAAGTAATTGTAATAGCTAAGTGTGCGCTCAAACTTGGCTGTGTCTTCTTGATTCAACAGCATTTTAGAGTAGTCGTCGCCACCGGCCATATAGGCACTTTTGAGTTGCGCGGCTAAAATTTTCTGAAACTGAGCGTATTTTTTATCAAGCTCATCGGCTTTACTTTGTAACTCTTTTTGCTGTGTTTTAGTCTCTTTTACGGATTGCTCTGCCATGTTAAGTGCTTTAGCATTTTTAGCTATATCGAGTTCATGGCTTTTTAGATTTTTTTGTAGCGACGCTATTTTTTTTCTTTGGGCGTTATATTCAGCTTGGCTTTGCTCAAGTGCATTTTGAACCTCTGATAAGTCTTTTTTAGTACGATCTTCATTAGCAACTGCAGATGCAGCCACTAATGAAGTTAGTATCAAACCGCACTTAATTAACCGGTTAATACGTTTGTTCATGTGTTATTTCAACATCATGATAGGCGTACCAGTCATTTCTTTTGGTTGCTCCATACCCATTAAGTGAAGCATTGTTGGGGCTACATCACTCAAGGCTTTACCTTGCATTGGCTCTGCATCGCGACCAACATAAATAAAATGCACAGGTTCGCTAGTGTGGGCAGTATGTGCTTGGCCTGTTTTGAGATCAGCCATTTGCTCAGCATTACCATGATCGGCTGTAATTAGTGCTTCACCACCAAACTCTTCTAGCGCATCAACAACACGTCCGATACAGCTATCTACAGCTTCACAAGCTTTAACAGCGGCTTCAAATACACCTGAGTGACCAACCATATCGCCATTAGGGTAGTTACAAATAATAGCATCGTATTTACCGCTTTTAATTGCTTCTACCAGTTTGTCGGTTAGCATTTCTGAGTTCATTTCAGGTTGTAGGTCGTAGGTTGCTACTTGCGGCGAAGGAATTAGCTCGCGTGTTTCACCTTTAAATTCGCTTTCACGTCCGCCACTAAAGAAAAATGTAACGTGTGCGTATTTTTCGGTTTCTGAAATACGAAGCTGTGTTTTATTATTTTTTTCAAACCATTCACCGAGTACGTTTATTAGTGGTGTAGGTCCAAATGCAACAGGTGCGTCTATATCGGCTGCATACTCTGTCATCATTACAAATGCGCTAAGCTCTGGCGTTCTTTTTTTAGTAAAACCATCAAATTCATGCTCAACAAAAGCGCGGGTAATTTCGCGGGCTCTATCTGCTCTAAAGTTAGCAAAAATAACGGTGTCACCATCGTTTATTGAAGCCTGAGTGGCACCTGTTGGCGTAATAGTCGTAGCTGCTACAAACTCGTCGTTTTCGTCGCGCTCGTACGCTGCATTAAGTGCTTCAACACCATTATCAAAATTAAAGTCGCCTTCGGCGAGCGTCATTACGTTGTAAGCTTTTTCTACACGGTTCCAACGGTTGTCTCTGTCCATTGCGTAGTAACGGCCAATAAGTGATGCTAAACGTCCGCACTTAAGTTTACTAAATAACGCTTCAATTCGTTCAATTGATGCTTTTGCGCTACGTGGAGGTGTGTCACGGCCGTCTAAAAATGCATGGAAATAGACTTCTTTAGCACCACGTTTTGCCGCCAGCTCAATACTTGCAACTATATGATCTTCATGGCTATGCACACCACCTGGGCTTAAAAGACCCATTATGTGAACCGCTTTACCAGCACTTACTGCTTTGTCTATGTTTTCAACTAAGGCTGGGGTTGAATCAAACTCGCCATCGTTAATTGCTTTGGTGATACGGGTAAAATCTTGATACACAATGCGCCCTGCACCTAAGTTTACATGGCCAACTTCTGAGTTACCCATTTGACCATCAGGAAGACCAACATCTAAACCCGAAGCCGATATTAATGTGTGTGGGCGGGTGGCCCATAAGTTGTCTAATACAGGTGTGTTAGCTGCAAGAATAGCATTACTTTGCGTATCTTCGCGGTGTCCCCAACCGTCTAAAATCATTAATACCAGTGGTTTTTTATGCTCTGTCATAATAGCTCCTGAAAATTAGTATCTGTTGATGGATACTGTGCACCTAAAAAGGTTTATTAGCGTGGTTTTAGCATACCGTGTTTTTAAGCTAGGATCAGCATTGAAAACAAGATATTAAATTTTTTCACTTATACCTCATTGACTAACCTGAACTCTGCTTGAGATAAATTTATTATCCAGAGTTCTTGTTAACTATATATGGGGGGGCTTTATCGTTTTTTAAACGCCTCTAAGTGCTCCTAAACTCGCATTTTAGGTTGGTTTGGGTATACTTGCGTGGCTAAAGTACAAAATCCTTAAAATATTAGGGCGTGTTGCACTTTGGTGGTTGAATTTGCAGCAGTATGTTTGGTTTTTAGGCAAGGCAGAGCCTATGAAGTGTGGTTACTCCCCATAAATAGGCGATAACGTAGCATAAATACCAAACATACGCTGCCCGCTGGGTTCTTTCTAGGGACTATTACCTCTTTGTTGCTCGGTTTTTACTTAGCCCACTAGGTTACAAATCTCGCGCCGCGATTTAATCGCCCCTAGATTGAACAAATTTCAATCCACAAAGGCCAACACGCCCTAGGTTTAAAACATAATTTCATAGTGGAAGTAGAATGGATCAATATATTGAATTTATTACAAATCATCCCATTTTAAGCCTTGCTTGGGTTGGTATTGTTTTCCTTATTGTTAGTGGCTGGATAAAAAGTAAGCTTTCAGCTGTTCGTCAAATAAATCCCCAGCAGCTTACGTTACTTATTAACCGTGATGACGGTCAAGTAATCGATATACGTGCGCAAAAAGAGTTTAATGCAGGGCGTATTTCTGGTGCTGAGCACTTAAGCCCAGAGAATGCGAAAAAATCTGACTTTTCAAGCCTTGAAAAGTACAAGACTAAACCCATTATAGTTGTATGTACTACAGGTATGACTGCCCAAGGTACTGCAGCCGCTATGAGTAAAGCTGGTTTTGAACGAGTTTACTTATTAGCAGGTGGCATGGGTGCGTGGCAATCTGCCAGCTTACCAACTACAACAGGTCGCTAATCAGTTTAGCTAGGCCGATAGAGGATTTATTATGAGTAATGTTGTTTTATACACCAAGGCGTATTGTCCATTTTGTCAGCGTGCTCTTTCGCTTTTAAACAGCAAAGGCGTTGAATACACAAATTATGATATTGGTGTGCAGCCTGAGCTACGCGATGAAATGATTGCCAAAGCAGGTGGTGCAAGCACAGTACCGCAAATTTTTATTAATGATGAACATATCGGTGGCTGCGACGACATGATGGCTATTGAAGCGCAAGGTAAACTTGACGCTAAGCTAAACGCTTAATTTAATTATAATAACGAACAAGTTAGGAATAACAATGAACGAAGAAAATCAAAACGTAGCAGCTGCTGAAGCTGGCGCACAATTTACTATTCAACGCATTTACACTAAAGATGTATCGTTTGAAACGCCAAACTCTCCGGCCATCTTTCAAAAAGAATGGACACCAGAAGTTAAGCTAGACCTAGATACACGCTCAAACAAGTTGGACGAAGGTGTATTTGAAGTTGTTTTAGCGCTAACTGTAACTGCATCTATTGGTGAAGAAACTGCGTTCTTATGTGAAATTCAACAAGCAGGTATTTTTACTATTGCTGAAGTTGAAGAAGTGCAACTTGCGCACATGCTAGGTGCATTTTGTCCTAACGTGTTATTCCCATATGCACGTGAAGCTGTTTCAAATCTTGTTAACCGTGGTACTTTCCCACAGCTTAACCTTGCGCCAGTTAATTTTGATGCGTTATTTGCACAATACATGCAACAACGTACTGCGCAAGCTGACCAGGCTTCAGCAGACGCATAACTTATGAGTACAGCAACTACAGCTGTTACTGTATTAGGGGCAGGGTCTTACGGCACCGCCCTTGCTATTTGTTTAGCCCGAAATGGTCACCAGGTGACACTTTGGGGAAGAAATAGCGACGACGTTGCCACGCTTGCAGCTGAGCGGAAAAATCAACGTTACTTACCTGATGCTCCTTTCCCAGATACTCTTACTCTTGAAGCTAACTTACAACATGCCGTTGCTAGCAGTGCTATTGTACTTGTTGTTGTGCCAAGCCATGCTTTTGGCGACACGCTTGCGCAAATAAAACCTGCATTGCAAGAGGGTGCTAAAGTAGCGTGGGCAACTAAAGGGCTTGAGCCTAATACTGGACGTTTGTTACAAGAAGTTGCTTTGCAAGAATTGGGTGATGACATACCACTTGCGGTACTTTCGGGTCCTACGTTTGCAAAAGAAATGGCGATGGGGTCACCTACAGCTATTTCAGTGTCTTCTACGTCACCTGAATTTGCGCAGCAACTGGCTGATTTACTTCATTGTGGTCGCTCATTCCGTGTGTATAACAATGATGACTTTATTGGTATACAGCTCGGTGGTGCGGTTAAAAATGTAATTGCAATTGGTGCCGGTATTTCGGACGGTGTAGGTTTTGGTGCTAATGCGCGTACCGCGCTCATTACCCGAGGCCTTGCAGAGCTCACTCGTTTAGGTTGTGCTCTGGGTGCTAAGCCAGAAACCTTTATGGGAATGGCAGGCCTTGGTGATTTAATACTAACCTGTACAGATAACCAATCACGTAATCGTCGATTTGGTTTGGCGTTAGGTAAAGGCGAGAGTGTTGATGCTGCTATTGAGTCTATTGGCCAAGTAGTTGAAGGCTTTAGAAACACTAAAGAAGTGTATTTACTAGCGCAGCGTGCTGGCGTAGAAATGCCAATCACAGAGCAAATTTATAAAGTACTTTATGAAAATAAAGACATGAAAGAAGCCGCTATGGCTCTTTTAGGACGAGAACAACGCGCTGAATAAGCGCTTGAGCTAGGCCTTAACTAAAAAACCGACATTATGTCGGTTTTTTATTGCCTAACGGATTATATTTACTGGGCGTTAGGGAAGCCCAACTGACGCCACGACTCGTAAACAAACACGGCAACTGCATTTGAAAGGTTCATACTACGGCTATTTGCTTGCATAGGAATACGTACACGCTGATCGTTTGGTAATGCTTGAATCATTTCATCAGGCAGGCCGCGTGTTTCAGGACCAAATACCAAGCAGTCGCCAGCTTCGTAACTTGCTTCATGATGAAACTGACTGCCTTTAGTTGTACAGGCATACACTTTTTTAGGTTTGCATTTTTCAAGGTAGTCCTCAAAAGAGGCATGGCGTTGAACATGGCTAAATTCATGGTAATCAAGGCCCGCACGTTTCACGCGTTTATCGTCCCATTCAAAACCTAATGGCTCAATTAAATGTAA
This sequence comes from Pseudoalteromonas sp. TB25, assembly GCF_000497995.1. NCBI lineage: Bacteria > Pseudomonadati > Pseudomonadota > Gammaproteobacteria > Alteromonadales > Pseudoalteromonadaceae > Pseudoalteromonas > Pseudoalteromonas sp. TB25. The sequence continues at coordinate 19,226 of NZ_AUTI01000272.1, read as the reverse complement.
TGCATAGCCAGTATTGGCACATAGGCGAATAATATTACCTGTGTTAGGCGGTATTTCAGGTTGGTATAAAACAATATCCAGCATAATGAGCCTTATAAAATAATCTGTAGTTTGACGAAGGGCAGTATACACGAAACCTTTTAAAAAAATGATATACTCAACACATTCAATACAGTGATTAATGGATACACGCGTGCATAACCGTAGCTACGAATTTTGGGTTAAAACTTCCAGCATTGTTACCATGGTCATGGTTAGCTTAATGATCGGCGCAAAAACATGGGCCTGGCTGGCTTCTGGCTCGGCTTCAATGCTTGGCTCGTTAACTGATTCGTTAATGGATATTACTGCCACCGCTATGAGCTTTTTAGTGTTGGGTTACGCACTGCGCCCAGCAGATGATGACCATAGATTTGGACACGGAAAAGCTGAAGCACTTGCAGGACTTGGCCAAGCCGCATTTATTGCTGGATCAGGTTGCCTACTTGCTTTTCATGGTATTGAGCGATTATTTAACCCTATACAGTTAAGCCATTCTTTATTAGGTGTGTGGGTAAGTATTTTTGCTATTGCGTGTACGCTCGTCATTGTATTTGTACAAAACAAAGTGGTTAAGTATACCGATTCAATTGCTATAAAAGCCGACTCAGTACATTACAAAGGCGATTTAATATTAAACGCTGCTGTGCTGTTAGCTATTTTGTTAGCTTATTATGGCGTGTTGTATGCAGATCCTATTTTTGCAATAGGTGTAGCGGGTTACTTACTTTATAACAGCTGGGATATAGCTCGCGATAGTGCCGATCATTTAATGGATAAAGAGCTACCTGATGATGAAAAACAAAGCATATTTGACATAGCCAGAGCCCATGCTGATGTGCATGGCGTGCATGATATTCGTACTCGCCAAGGCGGAAAAGTTAAGTTTATTCAAATGCACTTAGAGCTTGATGATCATTTAAGCTTGATTCGCGCGCACAATGTGGCTGATGAAGTAGAGGCAATGCTCAAAGAACGTTTTGAGTCTGAGGTAGATATACTGATCCACCTCGACCCTTTGTCAGTACTTGTTAAGCCGTCACCGACTCACAAAATTGATAAAAGTTAGTTAATAGCGGCTTTCGAATTTCGTCACGTTCAAAAAGTAGCTCGTGTTTAGCGCCTTCAAAACTCTCAATCGTTGCATGAGCATGCCTTTTTGCAATACTGTACTGTGCTTCGTTGTTTACCACTGTATCGCTAGCTGCACTTGCTATAAACAAAGGGATTGGTACGTTTAGGTTATCAACAGACTTTAAAAACGATATTGTAGCTGCTAGCCAGCCAAACGTAACGCCACCTAATTGTATGTTAGGTTCTAATTTATAGGTTTGCCTAAAGTAGGTGTAACGCTTCTCACTGCTAGTAAGTACGTTTTCGGTAAATGGGATCGGGTTGTAGTTGCCTTGTCCAAATGCATAGCAAGAGTGTAAACCAAGTAAAGTGGCTAATTTAACAATAAACTTCGTTGGTATTTTTGGTACGTCTTTTGTAAAAATATCAAACATAGGAGCAGACAAAAACACGCCTTTATAGCTATTTTCAAATTTTGCTAAATAATCAATAGCAATGGCGCCACCCATTGAATGAGCCAGCATGACTTTTTTACCTTGCCAATGTTTTGAAACTATTTGCTGATCAAAGTTATTTAGGTCACTGCTGTAGTTATTATAATGTTTTACAAAGCCTTTATGTTTATTTTTAAGGTGCCTGTAAGAGCGGCCCTGACCTTGATGATCCATAATAAACACAGCAAAATTATTACAATACAGCTCCCAGAGCAGTTCTTTATATTTTTCTAGGCCTTCAATACGCCCTGTACTTACTACTATTGCGGTTGTCGCGTTTTTAGGGATTGCGTATGCGTAAAATAGCTTTCCTGATGGCGTATCTAAGTAGCTTTTAATTAAATTTTCAGTATAAAAAACATTAATGGCCTCTTGATTGCTCTCAAGCTGGGCTTCTGAACTATAAAACATGCTTTACTCTTTTATTAATGGCAAGGTTATATTAGCACACAAGCCACCTAGTTCTTTATTTGATAATACTAAACTGCCACCATGCGCAGTAATAGCATTTTTAGCAATCGCCAGCCCTAAACCCGTACCACCACTTACGCGATCCCGCGCATCTGATTGCCTAAAAAAGGGCTCACAAAGCTTGCTCAGTTGATCATCGGGCACACCAGAGCCATCATCACATATTTCTATATAAATGGCATCTGTGTGCTTTAGAGTAATGCTAATTGTATTGTTTGCGTATTTAATAGCGTTACGAAGTAGGTTTTCAAGCGCACTGGCAATAAGTGTTTCGTCGCAATTAATATTTACCTCTACAGCGCCCACTATATTTAGCTGCTTATTATTTTGTTTTGCTTCAAACTGCGCATCGTTAATAACGTGATCTACAATTATTTGTAATGATTGTTTTTGCAGTGAAAGCGCTTGGCTTTTTGCTTCTAAGCGAGAAACTTGCAGCACGTCTGCAATCATCTTATCAAGTTGGTTTGCTTCTTTTTCTATGCGTAATAAATACGATTGGCTANGTAGCCATTTTTAAACGCGTAAGGGGCGAGCGTAACTCATGTGATATGTCGGCTAATAAGCGTTTTTGTGAACTAATTAAAAGCTCTAGCTGATTGGCCATGCTGTTAAAGTCTCGCCCAAGTATTCCCAGCTCATCTTTTCGGTTTACAGAAATGTCGGCTCTTGCGCTTAGGTTGCCCGCTGATAGTTTAATAGCTGCTTTTTTAAGACTATTTATAGGGGCTATTAAGTTACGGCTAAATACAAAGCTTAAAATAAGAGAGGCAACAATTGCGATGACTATTTTCATCCAATTAGGCATAAGCTTAAAGCGCATTAATAGCGGCGGTTGATGGTTAATATCTATTTCATAAAGATAAAAACTCCCTTCAGGCACGTTTATGTTAACAGGGCCGAAGGCTTGATATTTTTCAGTAAAAATAATTTGTGGTGACATATTTTGAGTAAAGTTTAATAAACTTAAGTCGATGCTCTCTGGCACCTCTTTACTACTAAGGGAGTCTTCGCTTTGAGCTGCGCTTAAGTATAAAAGTTTACGCTTTGATAGGCGAGGGTGTACTAATACATCGCTTAGGCTGCGCTTATGTTTAATAGCAGTGCGCTCAATACTTTTAGCGGTATATATTAAGTTTTTTTTCATAGGGCCATAAAGCGGCTCGTTAGTTACCGCGTTAATAGCGGTAATGTTACTTAAAAATATAAGCGCTGCAACGGTGCCGATTATAGTTAACCAAAACCAAATAAATATTTTAAAAAACAGGTAGTGCCCAGGGTGTTTTAACCAAGCAAAGTAAGTGCTTTTATTCGCCTTGGATAAAGACATAACCCGTACCTCTCATTGTTTTAATTCGCTCACCTGGAATATGCTCTGCTATTTTTTTGCGGATATTACTTACATGCATATCGATAGAGCGATCAAAAGAAGCTAAACGCCTACCTAGTACTTCTTCACTAATTTGCTCTTTACTAACCACTTCACCTGCATTTTTACACAATAGCGTGAGTATTTCGTACTCTGTACCAGTAAGCGTTAGTGTAGAGCCGTCTATTGAGGCCTCTCGAGCTGCAAGGTTAACAGTAATGCCATTAACGAGTAACTTACTCGTTGTAGCTATATTTAAACTATTAATGTGCTCTATACGGCGAGTTATCGCTTTTACGCGGGCTAGTAATTCACGATGATTAAAAGGCTTTGGAATGTAATCGTCAGCGCCTAGCTCTAGACCAAAAATACGGTCAAAGTCTTCACCTTTTGCTGTAAGCATTATTACCGGTGTGAGTTTTGTTTGCCTAAGTTGTTTAAGTACTTCAAAACCATCAAGCGTTGGTAACATTACATCTAGCAATATAAGGGCGTAGTCATTTGCTTGTGCTAGTTTAAGGCCTTGTTCACCGTCGTGTACGCTTTGTATTTCAAAGCCTTGGACAGTTAAATATTCACTTAATAGCTCACAAAGGCCAGTGTCGTCATCAATCATTAATAGTCTCATTTACAAACCCTTAGAGTTGTTTATAGCGTTATTTTACCCGCTAAATAGTGCAAAGGTGAATCTTTACACAACCTTTACACTGCTTTGCGTTACTTTGCGTTGAGTTAGGTATAGTTAACTCACTGGCTTAGCAGCCACAACCAACCCAATATTAAGGTAATGATTATGACTAAATTAAACACACTTTCAAAATTAGTACTTATCTGTGGCTTAGCAACAGCAACGCTTGGTGCTGGTAGCGTGTTAGCTAAAGGCGACGGACATAAGCAAGGCCATTCTCAAGCTCGCTTTTTACTTTCTGAGCGCGGCGTTGAAAAATTAAACCTAACAGATGAGCAGCAAACTAAGCTAAAGGCTATTTTTGAAGCGCAAAAAACACAAATGAAAGCTCTGCGTGGCGACGATAAAGAAGCCCGTAAAGCGATGCGTGAAGCGCACAAAGCAAAAATGGATGCATTACTTTCGGCTGCGACATTTGACGAAAATGCAGCAAAAGAGCTATTAAATGAACGTCATGCAAAAGGTGAGCAATTTGGTTTAATTAAACTAAAAACACAACACCAAGTAATGCAAGTGCTTAACGCTGAGCAAAAAGAGAAGTTTGCTAAAATGCAAAAGCGTATGAATAAAAAGCACCGTAAACAAAAAAGTTAATTTTACTTTTTTGTAAATACTAAAAAACCAGCGTAATGCTGGTTTTTGTATTTAGGGCATTATGAAGATAAATTATTTAAAAAAGTCATCTTCATTTTTAGCCATCATTGCCTCAATATCTTCTATCATGTCTTGGCTAAACTCTTGTGCCGAGGTGATTGGTGCAGAAATTTTATTATTTTCGAACGACCATTCACCTAAATCAATTAGTTGGCAGCGCTTTGAGCAAAAAGGGCGAAATGGGCTTTGCTCTGACCATTCAACTTTAGTTTTACAGGTTGGGCAGTTTACAACAGTAGGCATAAATTACTCTCTACAAATTTTTGGTGCATATTACATTACTTAGATATGAGTCTCTAGCTATAAGGCTCTGAGCTTAGAGCCTTATCTTTTACTGTGGGACTTTAAAAATTGGTTACGCGGTTTATTTCACCAAGGGATGTAAGGCCATCGGCTGCTTTGCGTAAACCCGATAAACGTAAATTATTAAAACCGGCTTTAAGTGATACCTCTGCTATTTCAAGCGAATTTCCACCGCGCATAATAATTTGGGCAATTTCAGGAGTAATTTGCATTACTTCGTAAATACCCACACGCCCTTTGTAACCATCAGTACAGCTATCACACCCTTTAGGCATATATAACGTCATTTCTTCAATTTGCTCGGCACTAAATCCTTGGCGAGCAAGTTCTTCACTCGGAAGTTGTTCTGGCGTTTTACATTTAGGGCACAAGCGACGTGCTAAACGCTGGGCTATTATTAAGCTAATCGAACTTGCTACGTTATAAGCGGGTACACCCATATTTAATAAACGAGTGATTGTTTCCGGCGCTGAGTTTGTATGCAATGTTGATAAAACCAAGTGACCTGTTTGCGCCGCTTTTATTGATATTTCTGCGGTCTCTAAGTCACGTATTTCACCTACCATAACTACATCAGGATCTTGACGTAAAAATGCGCGCAGGGCGTTGGCAAAAGTCATATCGGCTTTAATATTAATTTGTACCTGGTTTACACCTTCAAGGTTAATCTCAACCGGATCTTCCGCAGTACTAATATTACGCTCAGGCTGGTTTAATATATTTAAACCTGTGTATAGCGATACTGTTTTACCAGAACCCGTTGGCCCTGTTACAAGTATCATCCCTTGAGGCTGGGCAAGCGCGTCCATGTAGAGCTTTTTCTGCTCAGGCTCATAGCCTAATACATCAATGCCTAACATAGCGCTTGATGAATCAAGGATACGCATTACTATTTTTTCGCCCCACAAGGTAGGCATGGTACTTACACGAAAATCGATACTTTTGCGTTCAGTAATTTTTAGCTTTATACGACCATCTTGTGGTTTGCGTTTTTCGGCAATATCGAGTCGCGACATTACTTTAATACGCGCAGAAAGCTTGGTTGCTAATGTATTAGGTGGGCTTGCCACTTCATGCAAAATGCCATCAATACGAAAGCGAATACGGTACTTGTGCTCATACGGTTCAAAATGTAAATCAGAGGCGCCTTTTTTAATGGCATCCATTAAAATTTTGTTGATATATACGATGATAGGCGCATCATCTTTATCGTCATCTTGTGGTGCTGTATCTCTTTGGCTTTCTGAGTCTAAATCAGCAAATTCTTGAAACTCGTCATCAGTTAGATTTAAGCTGCCAGTGGCATCTAGTAATTGCTCAATTTTGTTATCGAGTTGAATATAATCAACAACAACAATTTCGCATGAAAGACCGGTACTAAACTCAAAGTTTTCGAATGCGCCGTAATCTGTTGGGTCTGATGCTGCTATATAAACTTTTCGATCTTTTTGAACAAGCGGTAAAATGTGATGTTTACGTATGAGTTTTTCTTTTACGAGATCGGCCGGGATTCTTGTAGGATCAAAGTCTTTTAAATCAAAATAAGGTACGCGAAACAAATCAATGCATTGTTCAGCTAAATCTTTACTATCGATTTTTCCACATTTAGAAATAAGCTCAGCTGTTGAGGCAAATTCATTTTGTTTGTTTTTAACCGTGTCGGCATCAATGCGGCCAAGGGTTATAAATTTTCTCAATAACGGTGAGTTAATATTCATTGCGCACCTGTTTTATTCCTTCAATAGTAAGCAATTTATCAGAAAAAAGAAGGTGATTACATCACCTTTCATTCTTTGTTGTGATTTTACTAACTAAAATACGAGTTTGTGTGAGTTAGGACAGTGTTAAAGTGAGTTAGTTTTGTTGTGTAATGCATATTGTAGGTACTTTTTATGCAGATCAACAAGTTCTATATGCACTAGGTTTAAACTACGGTCGTTATTTAAAATATCATCCGCTTTTTGCTGTTTATCGGCACGTGACATTTGCGAGGCAATAATACTTTTAACTTGCTCACTACTTGTGTTGTCACGTTTTGCTGTACGCGCTACTTGTACAGAGGTTGGTACGTCAATAAGTAAGGTATGGTCGCAATATTTATCAAGGTTGTTTTCAAACAATAAAGGCGCTACTAAAACAACATAAGGGCTAGTTGCATTATTTAAATCGTTTAGTATTTTTGCGCGAATAAGAGGGTGTAGCAACGCATTAAGCCATTCTTTGTCACTGTTGTTAGTAAATATTTTTGCGCGAAGCTCTGCTCTATTTAATGTGCCATCAGGCAATAAAATATCTTTGCCAAAGTGTGCTGTAATCGCTTTTAGCCCTTTGCTATTTGGGAGTACTACTTCGCGCGCAATTATATCGGCATCAACTATTGTAATCCCAAGCTCTTCAAACATGTTACTGATGGCCGTTTTACCACAGCCAATACCGCCTGTTAAACCTAATACCCAGCTGTTTACTTTAGTAATTTGCTCACTCATTTTAATAACCAATTAAATTAAAATAAGCGCCTTGAATTTGGTTGCCCCAAAGCATAGTGATCCAGCCAGCTATCGCTAAATAAGGGCCAAAAGGGATAGGGGTCGCTTTGTCTTTACCTTGTATGCTTAACAGTGCAATACCTATAATGGCACCCACTACGCTCGAAAGCAGAATAATAGTAAGCAATGACTGCCAGCCAAGTAACGCCCCAAATACAGCAAGCAACTTAAAATCGCCATAACCCATGCCTTCTTTACCGGTTAATAACTTAAATAGCCAAAACACGCTCCATAGACTTAAATAACCACAAGCNAAGCCGCACCAATAATGGCATCGGTTGGTGTAATTGTGTAACCCATTACCGAGGTAATAAGTGCAAGCCAAACAAGCGGAAGTGTAAGTTGATCTGGCAGCAGCATGTGGTCAATATCAATAAAGGTCAGTGCTACTAAAATCCACGTTACAAAAATATATAATAAAGCTTGCTCGGTCGCACCAAAGCTATAGGCAACAATTAAACTTAATAGGGCAGTAATTAGCTCTACAGCAGGGTATCGGACCGAAATAGGATTACTGCAACTTGCACATTTACCTTTAAGTATTAACCAACTAATAATAGGAATATTCTGCCAAGGCTTAATGGCAGTTTTGCATTTAGGGCAGGTAGAGTTGGGTTTTACTAAGTTAAAAGGCTTATTGATATTGGCTTGTTTAGATTTATTAGCTGTAAGCTCATCATCTAGCAATATGCGGCATTCGCTTTGCCACTCACGTTGCATCATCAGTGGTAAGCGATAAATAACCACATTTAAAAAACTACCAATACATAAACTAATTAAGCCAATAGTGGTTAAATAAAACCACAACTGGCTTTGCATTACTTCAATAATACTTTGCATCATATTACCTGAAAATTATTTTAAAAATTAAGCGTTTAAAAATTAAGTGAAGTATTTATCACATAGAGAAGTGAAAGAGAGTAAATGAGAAGACATTAATAGCCATACCTTATCAAAAAAGTAAGCCTCTCTTTTATTTCCTGTAAATTGTTATTTTTGGTAATTAAATAACAGAGCCAAGTTGGAAAATAGGTAAGTACATCGCAACAATCAAGCCACCAACAAGTACACCTAGTACAGCCATAATAAGTGGCTCAAGTAGGCTTGAAAGGCCGTCTACTGCATCATCAACTTCTTGCTCGTAAATAGTAGCTACTTTAGCAAGCATACCGTCTAGTGAGCCAGATTCTTCACCAATCGCAACCATTTGTATTACCATATCAGGGAATATTTTTGAGTTACGCATTGCCCAGTTCATTTGATTACCAGAGCTCACTTCAACTTTAATATCTAAAATGGCATAGCGATAAACAGCGTTACCTGAAGCCCCGGCAGCAGAGTCAAGCGCATCAACCAGCGGCACACCTGCAGCAAACGTAGTCGACAGAGTTCGTGCATAGCGAGCAACAGCTGCTTTGTTTAAAATCATACCAATTACTGGCAGTTTTAGTATAGCTCGGTCGGTTGCATCTCTGAGCTTTAAACTTCTTAGTTTTGCTTCTTTAAAAGCGTATCCAAAAGCTACAATAGCGATTAGTATCATCCACCAATATGCTTGCATAAAGTCTGATATGCCAATAACAAACAAAGTGAATGCAGGAAGCTCTGCCCCAAAACCTGCAAATATATCTTGAAACTGCGGCACTACAAATATTAATAGTATTGAGGTTACAATGCCGGCGATTACTAATACTGAAATAGGATAAAACATCGCTTTTTTAATTTTTGATTTTAGCGCTTCGGACTTTTCTTTATATAAAGCAACTCGGTCAAATATTTTATCAAGTGCACCAGATTGCTCGCCAGAGGCTACAAGGTCGCAATATAAATCATCAAAATAACGTGGGTGTTTTCTAAGTGCAGTAGATAGTGGTTGCCCCGCTTTTACTTCATCAGCAATAGTTTCCATTAATTTGGCGACACTTTTATTGGTCGAGCCAGAGCCAATCATTTCAATGGCCTGTATTAAAGGAACGCCCGCCATCAACATAGTCGCAATTTGGCGAGTAAGTAGTGCTATATCTTTAGGGGTTACCTTTTGAACACTTTGAATACCGAACAGTGGTTTTGCTTTACGCTTCACTTTTGAAGGAGTGATACCTTGCTTACGAAGCTGAGCTTTTACTAATGCAATACTATTACCTGTAAGCTCGCCTTCAAGTTTCTTCCCTCGTGCACTTACACCGACCCACTGAAAAGTATCGAGGCCTTTATCTTGTTGTTTTTTTGCCATTAAGAGTACCCAGCTGAATTTGGTTTAAACTTCATTATTACAAGCATAACTTAAACTAATGATTCTTGGTAGAAAAGTTGGACGCTTTAAAATCGTTGCCCAACGGACCAAAATCTAGGCCCGTAAATGTAGCCCTTATCAGGGTCAATATTATTATAAATACTTATCGCTTTTTGTAAGTAAAGGTACCATGCAAAAATAAATAAAATGGCTATTAAAGCTTTTAAGTATTTATTTATGGAAATGCTTTGGATACTTTTTTTATTGATTCTACCAAGTAGCAACCCCCACATTATAAATAAGAGTGTTTGCGAAACCGGCATTACATGCACACCAGAAAATAGTGAGTATGTAATTCCTATAGCAAAAGAATAAAAGAGGCTTTCAGTAATGATGTCTTTTTTATGCTTTTTTAAATGTGTTATCGCTTTTTTAAATGTTGTAAAAACAGCGGTTAAAATACATATAAGGGCGATAAGACCCCATTCATTTAAAATTTCAATTAATGAATTGTGGGGGTGACTAAAAGGGGCTGAACTCCCAAGTGACATTTCAAATACTCCAGGACCATTGCCGATAAATAAATGCTTTAAAGATAGGTTAGAAAAAGTATTAAACCATAGCTCGATACGGCCTGAGGAGGATGTGCGTAGTATTTCAGTACCTCCTTTATTTAATGAATCCAGGGCATAAAAAGTAATACAACTTAAAGCAAGGCAGACTAATCCAATAAGTACTTGTTTTTTTAATGTAGTTTTTAAAGCGAGAGCAAAAATAGAGAAAACTAAAAATGAGAGTAAAGCCCCGCGAGCTTGCCCAATAAATATAAGTAATAAGTTTAAAAATAAAATAATAAATACAAGGCGCTGTATGCTTGTAAATTTTAGGAGTAACACTAAAAATGGAAGAATAAATACCTGTACTTGATTAAAAAAGCGAATATTAATAAAGCCTGAGTAAATTATGTATGGATTTAAAGGTTGCTGCTCCGAAAGTGTAAAAATTATATTAAGTAGGCATATTAAAATTAAGCTCGTATGAGCTATCAATAATGCATAAATGATAAATAAAATAGACCTTTTGTCATTTATGGTACTTACGTAATACATAGTTAAAATAAGTAAGCTTATATGAAGCGTGTACAGCAGACTAAAACTTTGCTCCACACTCATCAATGTAGATAAGCAACCACTGAAAATAAAAATTAAGTACAAAACACTGCTTTTTTTATTTAGTGAAAGCTTAAAAGTAGGTTTTTTATTACCTAAAAAAGGAGTAAGCACTAGTAGGCTTGTGATAAGTAAAAAAGCTATTTGAATGATACGTTGGTGGTTATGATAATCGTAGGAAACTATTGGTATCAAAGGTATTAGCGCACATAGAAAAAAAAAGCTGATAAGCGATGGTTTTGTTGTATTTGTTAAATTCATGAATGCTAATTCTTACGCATTAAAAAAGCGCCAAACAAGGCGCTTTTTAGTAATCAATAAATGATTAAGATTGTGGGCAGCTTTTAGGTGCAAGAGTTTTGTCACCTGTAATACCTGTGGTCGCACAAGACCAGCCACCAGTCGATGTACGAGTCCATTTGATTTTAGCACCAGTTACTTGAGTAGGAGCATTTCGAATTGCACACTCAATACCTGTGGCATCAGTTGTAATTGTACAATTTTCTGTTGTATTTTGAAGACCAACAAGAGCATTTGTTGGAGTTGTGCCGCTATTTGACGTTATCTCAAAGCCTGTTCTACCCGCTGAAACTTCAGATAACCCAGCCGTAAGTTTTGATGTTGCTTGATAGTTCGAATACGCAGGCAATGCAATTGCAGCAAGAATACCGATGATTGCTACTACAATCATTAATTCAATTAGGGTGAAACCCTGTTGTTTTTGAGTCATTGTTTTCATGTTTCCTCTCCTAAAGGATAGATTTTTGTAACTTAAATCACTTAAGCGGCAAAATGCCTCACTTAATTTAACTGATTTACTTTACAGTTTTACTTAAAATTAATTTTATTACACTTTAGCTTTAGAGTATGAAACACAAAAGCCGAATGTGAATTCATTATGTTTAGTACTAATTATAAAAGTTTACTAAGTGCACTACATGTTGTAGCAACAAATAGTATAGGCATAAAGTAAGTAGTTTAGTTGATTTAGTTTTTAATTATGTCTTTAAAAAGTAAAGGTACTAGTTATTTATGACTATCTTTTTAAATAAAATAGTACAACAGAATTAGTCTACCATTTTATTTTAGTATTTAGCACGTATCTTATTATAAAAAAGCGATTTAATTTAACAATTTGTTACAAAGTAAGCCTTTTGGGTTATTTAATGCTTTTTTACTTAACTTGTCAATTAATTAGCGGTATTAATTACCCATTATTGCTTCATAATTGTTCAAAGCGCATCGATAAATCGATTGATTGTAAGTTTTTTGTTAATGCCCCGCTTGATATAAAATCGACACCTGCTTGTGAATAAATTTTGAGCGTTTCTAGGGTCATATTGCCTGAAACCTCTAGTTTTGCGCGCTTATTGGTTAAAATTACAGCTTGCTTAATTTGCTCTACGCTAAAGTTGTCTAGCATAATTATGTCGGCGCCAGCTTCAATTGCTTGCTTAAGTTCTGGGAGTGATTCTACTTCTACTTCGACAGGTTTGTTTGGGTGATTTTGTTTAGCTTGAGCAACGGCTTTGTTTATTGTGCCACAAGCCGCTATATGATTTTCTTTAATTAAAAATGCGTCAAATAAACCAATACGATGATTTGCACCGCCGCCACATTTTACTGCGTATTTTTGAAGTGCTCTAAGGCCTGGTATGGTTTTGCGTGTATCGAGTAGTTGCGTTGTTGTGCCGCTTAGCTCTTTTACATAATGGGCTGTAGTAGTGGCTGNGTACCCGATAACGTTTGTACAAAGTTAAGTGCAGTACGCTCGGCAGTTAATATTGAACGCGCTGAACCAGTGGCTGTAAATAATGTGCTGTTTGCTTTAACTGCGTCGCCATCATTAATAAGTACATTAACCTTAACGCTTGGGTCTACTTGTTTAAATACTTCAAGGATGATGTCTTTTCCGCAAAAAATACAGTCTTCGCGGGTGATTACTTTGGCGTTTGCTTGCTCATTTTGAGGGATCAATTGCGCGGTAATATCGCCTTCTTGTGCTGTTTGATAATTTAAATCTTCGTCAAGTGCAAGAGTAACAAGCTGAGTAATAAGAGTGTGCGAAATAGACATGGGATGCTCATAAGCGTTAATAAATTAAGCAAATTTTACTATGTTTATAAAAGAAAGAGAAGCGATTGCCTTTTCACCAATATAAAGATAAGTGCTTATAGTAAATTAGTATCTACGTGTGGGGTTGTATTACCTGTAGATGAGGTTTTATACCTCGCTTTTAATTTCAAAAGTTACGTTACATGAGCGGACGTAAATTAGCACCTACGTGTGGGTTTGAATTATTTGCAGGTAGGGTTTTATACCTGTTTGTTACTATCATTGTTTTAATAAATCCTTTAGCATCAGTGCTATGTATATCTTGATATTTATATAATAAACGTATCATGAAAATAGATTTAGACGGTGTTTTAAGTACTGTAGCGCAGCGGCCTTGTTCGCATTTTGATGAGCGCCCTGATGAGGCTGATATTTCTTTACTGGTTATTCACAATATATCTTTGCCAGCAGGGCAGTTTGGTACACCTTTTGTTGATGAGTTATTTATGGGTAGCATTGACTGCAATGCTCACTCGAGTTTTAGTGACTTAAAAAATTTACGTGTATCGGCCCATTGCTTTATAAAGCGCACCGGTGAGGTTATACAATACGTGCCTTTTGAAAAACGTGCTTGGCATGCAGGGCAATCTAAGTTTGAGGGCGTATCTGCTTGTAATAACTTTAGCATTGGCATTGAGCTTGAAGGTACCGACACCACGCCATACTCTTTAGCGCAATACGAAGTATTAGCTACACTTAGTAAATCTATAATACAACGCTATCCAAAAATTACCCCTTCGCGTATTGTTGGGCATTGCGATATTGCCCCGGGACGTAAAACCGATCCTGGCAGTAGCTTTAATTGGCCATTGTTTTTTAATATGCTTGAACAACTAAGTTAAGAGAGTTATTCCCATGATTTTAGTTTCTATAATAATTGCATTAATTCTGGAGCGTTTAGGGGCTCGGTCTAATTACTGGCAGATAAGCTATTACACAAATGGTTATTTAAATCGCTCTAATAAGCTACTAGGTGACAAAGGCTTATTTAGTTCTGCTCCGGGCTTTTTAATTTGGCTGTTACTTCCAGTAATAGCAATAGCGTTTATTTATTGTTTATCTGATTTTGTACTATGGCAGTTAGCTATTAATATTGCTGTGCTTTTGGTTTGCTTTGGTTGTGCCAAGCAGCGTGCTTTATATAAGTCTTACTTAAATGCCTTAACGCGAGATGATGGTACTGCTGCATCTTTATATGCGCTGCAAATAGGTCAAAAGCGTACTGATGATCAAGATGGTGGCGAAACCTTTGGGCAAACATTGGCATGGGTAAACTTTAGATTTTACTGTGCGGTGATTTTTTGGTTTGTTGTTTTAGGTGCGCCAGGTGCGGTTTTATATGCACTGGTACGTACTTTAGCTGATTTAGTACGAGAAGATCATAAAGTAATATTTGCTAAGCGTTTTAAACTTATACATAAACTATTGTTTTGGCTCGACTGGTTACCTGCACGTATTACCAGCTTTGGTTATTTAGTAATAGGTAACTTTAATAAAGGCACAAGTTGTTGGCTACGTTACGTGCTTAACTTTAAGTCTCCAAATCGCGAAGTAGTAACATGTACTGCACTTGCTGCAGAGCAAATTGAAAAGCGTTATTACGGCTGTACCTACGAAGCCACGTGTATGATTAAGCTTGTTAAGCGTAATGTATTATTTTACTTAGTACTTATAGCGTTGCTTACATTATTTGGTGGGCTGTCTTAAGTTAATACTTTTTTAATAAAGTACCTTATGCAATGTAAGGTGCTTTAATCTCTTCCTGCAGTTTTTAAGTACAATAAAATAGAGCTAATATTCTAATTTATTCTGGTCAGACCAATTGTTTTCATCCCAAATACGTTATAACAATTTTTGTAAATTGCGCATTGTTTGATCTTCGTTCAAAATGCGTTACGCTACTTTAATTGCTCAAACTACCTGTAAATTGACAGCTAATAGTGTTTTTGATACCGTATTGAAAATTTTTGGTATGACCAATTTACCTTTTGGGTAAATCATACTACTTAAAGCCCCGTTTTATGGGCTCTTGGTATTTATACAACGCGGACGTTGATTCATGTCTTTAAAGATTAAAGCAGCAAAATTATCTGATGTTATTTTACAGCAACTTGAGAATATGATTCTTGAAGGCTCGTTAGCACCAGGTGAAAAGTTGCCACCAGAGCGTGAACTAGCAAAGCAGTTTGAAGTGTCTCGCCCGTCACTGCGTGAGGCAATTCAAAAATTAGAAGCGAAAGGTTTAGTTACGCGTCGCCAAGGTGGCGGCACGTTTGTAAAAAATCAGCTCGAAGAAGGGCTTACTGATCCACTTTTTGATTTGATTAGTAAACACCCTGAGTCGCAGTTTGATTTACTTGAATTTCGTCATGCATTAGAAGGGATTGCTGCTTACTACGCAGCACTGCGCGGGACCAGCAACGATTTTAGCAAAGTAAAACAAAGCTTTGATGAAATTGCCTTAGTTAATGATGATTTACAGCAAAAAGCAAAAGCAATTAATGCATTTCACTTTAGCGTGGCAGAAGCCTCGCACAATGTGGTGTTACTGCATTTAGTTAGAGGTATGAAAGCGCTGCTTGAGCAAAATGTATTGCAAAATTTAACTGTTCTATTAAAAAAGTCAGATATTAGCAGTCAGTTAGCCCAACACAGGCGTTTATTAATGGATGCCGTTATTGACGGTAATCCAGAGCAAGCCCGTTTAGCAAGTAATGCGCACTTAGCATTTATCGAAGAAGCACTACTTGAAGCAGGCAAAGAACATTCGCGAATTGAACGTAGTTTAAGACGCACTAAACAAAATTAAGTTAGTACATAACTACTTTGAACACACAAATTAAGTAGCTGTGATATTAAATTAACAATATTCGTATTTTAAACATAAGGAAACCTCCATATGTCTGAAGTCAATAAAATTGACGTAGACGCGCTAGAAACACAAGAGTGGTTACAAGCTCTTGAATCAGTTGTGCGCGAAGAAGGTGTTGAACGAGCTCAGTTTTTACTTGAGCAAGTATTAGAGCAAGCCCGTTTAGACGGCGTTGATATGCCAACGGGTATTACCACGAACTACGTTAATACTATTCCTGTAGATCAAGAGCCTGCTTACCCAGGTGATGTAAATCTTGAACGTCGTATTCGTTCAATTATACGTTGGAACGCGATTATGATCGTTCTACGTGCATCTAAAAAAGATCTCGACTTAGGCGGCCATATGGCGTCTTACCAATCATCTGCTGCTTTTTATGAAGTGTGTTTTAACCACTTCTTTAAAGCACCAAATGATGTAGACGGTGGTGACTTAGTTTATTACCAAGGTCATATTTCTCCAGGTATTTATGCACGAGCATTTGTTGAAGGTCGTTTATCGGCTGCGCAACTAGATAACTTCCGCCAAGAAGTTGATGGCGAAGGCTTACCATCGTACCCACACCCTAAGTTAATGCCTGAGTTTTGGCAGTTCCCTACGGTATCAATGGGCTTAGGTCCTATTTCATCAATTTATCAAGCACGCTTCTTAAAATACTTAGATGGTCGTGGCTTAAAAGACACTAAAAACCAACGTGTATATGCGTTTTTAGGTGACGGTGAAATGGATGAGCCGGAATCACGTGGTGCTATTTCTTTCGCTGCACGTGAAAAACTAGATAATCTTTGTTATTTAATTAACTGTAACTTACAGCGTTTAGACGGCCCAGTTATGGGTAACGGTAAAATTATTCAAGAGTTAGAAGGCTTGTTTAAAGGCGCTGGCTGGAACGTAATTAAACTAGTGTGGGGCAGCGGTTGGGATATTCTGCTTGCTAAAGACACAACAGGTAAATTACTACAATTGATGAACGAAACAATTGATGGCGATTACCAAACATACAAAGCTAAAGATGGCGCATACGTGCGTGAGCATTTCTTTGGTCGCTACCCTGAAACAGCTGCCCTTGTTGCAGATATGACAGATGATGAAATTTTTGCGCTTAAGCGTGGTGGTCATGAGCCATCAAAACTATTTGCTGCATTTAAAAAAGCAGAAGAGACAAAAGGTCGTCCAACTGTAATTCTTGCTAAAACTGTAAAAGGTTACGGCATGGGTGAAGCAGCTGAAGGTAAAAACATTGCGCACCAAGTGAAAAAAATGGACATGTCGCATGTTGCACATTTACGTTCACGCCTTGGTCTTGATGACTTAGTATCTGAAGAGCAATTAAAAGAATTACCATACCTAGAGCTTGAAGAAGGTTCACCTGAGTACAAGTACCTACATGCGCGTCGTGATGAGCTTAAAGGTTACACACCTAAGCGTATTCCACGTTTTAGTGAAAAACTTACGTTGCCAGAAGTAGATGCATTTAAGCCACTACTTGAAGAGCAAAAGCGTGATATATCTACTACTATGGGCTTTGTTCGTGCACTTAATATCTTATTAAAAGATAAAGGCATTGGTAAAAATATCGTACCAATTATTGCAGATGAAGCGCGTACATTTGGTATGGAGGGTTTATTCCGTCAAATCGGTATTTATAACCCGCATGGCCAAAACTACACGCCACAGGATCGTGATATTGTTTCTTACTATAAAGAAGCAACTTCAGGTCAAGTATTGCAAGAAGGTATCAATGAGTTAGGTGCAATGTCGTCATGGGTTGCTGCTGCAACTTCATACAGCACTAACGATTTACCAATGATCCCATTCTACATTTACTATTCTATGTTTGGTTTCCAACGTGTTGGCGATATGGCATGGATGGCGGGCGATCAACAAGCACGTGGTTTCTTATTAGGTGCTACAGCGGGTCGTACAACGCTAAATGGTGAAGGCTTACAACACGAAGATGGTCACAGCCACATTCTTGCAAACACGGTTCCTAACTGTGTTTCTTATGACCCAACTTACGCGTTTGAAGTGGCTGTTATTGTACAAGACGGTATTCGTCGTATGTACGGTGACGACCAAGAAAATATTTACTACTACCTAACGCTTATGAACGAAAACTACCATCAACCAGCTATGCCAGAAGGCGCTGAAGAAGGTATTCGTAAAGGTATTTACAAGCTTGAAAGTTACGAAGGTAAAAAAGCCAACGTACAGCTATTAAGCTCAGGTACTATTATGACTGAAGTGCGCAAAGCTGCTTCAATCTTAAGCGAAGAATATGGTATTGCATCAGATGTTTACTCAGTAACATCTTTCAATGAGCTAACGCGTGATGGTCAAGATGTTGAGCGTTTTAACATGCTTAATCCTGAAAGCGAGCAAAAAACAGCATTTATCACAAGCGTATTAAACGACTCTGTGACTGTTGCAGCAACGGATTACATGAAAAACTACGCAGAACAAGCGCGTTCATTCATTCCAAGCAGCAACTACAAAGTGTTAGGTACAGATGGTTACGGTCGTTCTGATAGCCGTGAAAACCTACGTCGTCACTTTGAAGTTAACGCAAGCTACGTTGTTGTTGCTACGTTATCTGAACTTGCTAAACGCGGTGAAGTTGAGAAGTCAGTAGTTGTTGAAGCACTTAAAAAGTTCAACATCGACACTAACAAACTTAACCCACTGTACGCATAAGAGGTTTGCAATGAGTATTGAAATTAAAGTACCTGATATTGGTGACGACGAAGTAGAAGTAACCGAAATATTAGTAAGCGTTGGCGATAAAGTAGATGTTGACCAATCATTACTAAATGTTGAAGGTGACAAAGCATCAATGGAAATACCTGCTTCTCAAGCAGGGACTGTAAAAGAGATTAAAGTTAACGTTGGCGACACCGTTACAACAGGCTCTTTAGTATTTTTGTTTGAAGGCGAGAGTGAAGGCACTGATGAGGAAAATACATCAGCCGCTGCTCCAGCTAAATCTGAAGAAGCAGCACCAGCTGCTTCTACAGGTTCTTCAATTAAAGAAGTAACTGTACCAGATATTGGCGATGATGAAGTTGAAGTAACTGAAATCATGGTTGCTGTTGGTGACACCGTTTCAGAAGAGCAATCTATCTTAAACGTGGAAGGCGACAAGGCAGCAATGGAAGTTCCAGCTCCATTTGCCGGTACAGTTAAAGAAATTAAAGTAGCC
>NZ_AUTI01000271.1:0-2894 GCF_000497995.1 Pseudoalteromonas sp. TB25 | reverse complement strand
TAACAATCATCTGTGTGGACACTACGAACAAATAAGTTCTAAATCGTATAAGGAGGTGATCCAGCCCCAGGTTCCCCTAGGGCTACCTTGTTACGACTTCACCCCAGTCATGAATCACTCCGTGGTAAACGTCCTCCCGAGGGTTAGACTATCTACTTCTGGAGCAACCCACTCCCATGGTGTGACGGGCGGTGTGTACAAGGCCCGGGAACGTATTCACCGCGTCATTCTGATACGCGATTACTAGCGATTCCGACTTCATGGAGTCGAGTTGCAGACTCCAATCCGGACTACGACGCACTTTAAGTGATTCGCTTACTCTCGCGAGTTCGCAGCACTCTGTATGCGCCATTGTAGCACGTGTGTAGCCCTACACGTAAGGGCCATGATGACTTGACGTCGTCCCCACCTTCCTCCGGTTTATCACCGGCAGTCTCCTTAGAGTTCTCAGCATTACCTGCTAGCAACTAAGGATAGGGGTTGCGCTCGTTGCGGGACTTAACCCAACATCTCACAACACGAGCTGACGACAGCCATGCAGCACCTGTATCAGAGTTCCCGAAGGCACCAAACCATCTCTGGTAAGTTCTCTGTATGTCAAGTGTAGGTAAGGTTCTTCGCGTTGCATCGAATTAAACCACATGCTCCACCGCTTGTGCGGGCCCCCGTCAATTCATTTGAGTTTTAACCTTGCGGCCGTACTCCCCAGGCGGTCTACTTAATGCGTTAGCTTTGAAAAACAGAACCGAGGTTCCGAGCTTCTAGTAGACATCGTTTACGGCGTGGACTACCGGGGTATCTAATCCCGTTTGCTCCCCACGCTTTCGTACATGAGCGTCAGTGTTGACCCAGGTGGCTGCCTTCGCCATCGGTATTCCTTCAGATCTCTACGCATTTCACCGCTACACCTGAAATTCTACCACCCTCTATCACACTCTAGTTTGCCAGTTCGAAATGCAGTTCCCAGGTTGAGCCCGGGGCTTTCACATCTCGCTTAACAAACCGCCTGCGTACGCTTTACGCCCAGTAATTCCGATTAACGCTCGCACCCTCCGTATTACCGCGGCTGCTGGCACGGAGTTAGCCGGTGCTTCTTCTGTCAGTAACGTCACAGCTAGCAGGTATTAACTACTAACCTTTCCTCCTGACTGAAAGTGCTTTACAACCCGAAGGCCTTCTTCACACACGCGGCATGGCTGCATCAGGCTTGCGCCCATTGTGCAATATTCCCCACTGCTGCCTCCCGTAGGAGTCTGGGCCGTGTCTCAGTCCCAGTGTGGCTGATCATCCTCTCAAACCAGCTAGGGATCGTCGCCTTGGTGAGCCATTACCTCACCAACTAGCTAATCCCACTTGGGCCAATCTAAAGGCGAGAGCCGAAGCCCCCTTTGGTCCGTAGACATTATGCGGTATTAGCAGTCGTTTCCAACTGTTGTCCCCCACCTCAAGGCATGTTCCCAAGCATTACTCACCCGTCCGCCGCTCGTCAGCAAAGTAGCAAGCTACTTTCTGTTACCGCTCGACTTGCATGTGTTAGGCCTGCCGCCAGCGTTCAATCTGAGCCATGATCAAACTCTTCAATTAAAAAGTTTTATGTCTTTCGACAGCTCAATGAATTCTGAATTTTTGTTTTTGTTGCCAAAAACGAATTGACTGTGCGTTATTATTTTCACTTTTAAAAAAGTAAAATCAAAACAGCTCAAGGCTGAATCTTTTAATAACATATGGTCACTCAGTTTCAATTGAGACTCTAATTTGTTTGCCTCGCTACCTAAGTAGGTTGGCTGTTAGAACTCAATCTGTACGAGTGCCCACACAGATGATTGCTTTATATTGTTAAAGAACGTTTTGATTCGCTTTAGCGTCTCAAGGGATGCGAATAATACACCCTTTATTTTTCGAGTCAACACTTTGTTTTAAACTTTCTTTTTAGAAGATTTAAAACCGAAGTTTTATTTAACTCTCTGAGTAGTTCGTGCCTCGCTATGCGTTGTCCGCTGCGCGTCGCCATATCCCGTCTCAGTGGGGTCGCATTATAGGGAGAACAGATTTTTACGCAAGCGTTTTATTGACAAAACTTTAAATAAAGCACTGTTCGCTGAGAATTTAAGCTAAACGCATTAAAAACACAACATAACCAGCATTTTATTAACATTTAACGCTTATTAAAGTGTTTGTTATGACCTGCGCTATCAAAAAAAAACTGTCTACAGACCTGCTATTAAGTCATTTAGCTAAAAGCTATAGTTAAAGCCCGCGTAAAAACGACGACCTGAGTAGCTAGTATTGAGTAATCGCGCATCGGTGTCATTTCCTAAACGCGTTACTGATTCAGATTTAGTTAAATTAATAACCGCTGCGTTAAGGCTAAGCCCGTCGTATAAATTTACAGATGCATTTACATCGATTTGTTCGTAAGGGTCTTGGTATACATTTAATCCGCTATTTAAACCGAGTACTGTTTCGCCGCGCTTATTATAAGAAGCACGTACATTAAAATAACCTCCTTCATAATAAACAGAGGTGTTGTACTGATACTTTGCACTACCTATTAAGGCCGACTGACCAAATTCTTCACCATTAATTGTTACATCTGCTTTATTGGTTTTGTTATAAGTGTAATTTGCGTAAAAGCCAAAACCACTATCAAAGGCATGCTGAATAAATACTTCCGCGCCTTTTGATACTGCATCGGTGCCATTACCTACAGTGCTGTAAGGGGCTATATTAATAGTCCCTGCATCCACTATATTATTTTTACCAGCAAAGTTTTGCTCTACGTCGATCACCAGTGGCACAACAAAGTTATCTACTTTCTTATGAAAAAGTGCCAACCCAACAGCAGAACCCTCACTGTAATAATACTCAATAGATAAATCGGCTTGAACTGATTC
>NZ_AUTI01000270.1:0-3486 GCF_000497995.1 Pseudoalteromonas sp. TB25 | reverse complement strand
TGGGGTTCTAGGGATTTTCCCCTCTAAAGTAACATAAATCGCCACAACCCTCGCAGTTAATGGCTTGTGGAGCTGGGTTACCTTTCATTTTAGACTTCATTTTCAACAATAGGCCTAGTTATTTCCTGTAAATCAGGTAGTTTGCGGTTACTAGCGAACTGATAAGTGCCGCTCAGATTAATGTTCTGCCATGCAACGGGTGATACTTGTCGAGTTATTGCTGCTTTTTCCTCGTCACCAACTTCTTCAAAGTGCAGTAATAGATGACTTAGGATCATCGAGTTAAAGTAGATAATAGCATTTGCCGTCAAACGGGCACACTCGTTCCAGACGACTATTTCTGATTCGTTTTTTCCACGGAACTGGTCACGATTGACCGATGCAATAGCTCGCCTGAGGAAATGCCAGGCTTCGCCTCGGTTCAGTGCTCGTTGAACATATTGGCGCAGACTTGCATCATCAATATAATCAAGTAAATATTGGGCTTTGATGAGTCTATTATATTCCGTTAATGCTTGTAATATAGGGTGTCTAGATGGATAACCAGATAATTTGCGTACTAGCAATGCCTGTGTTGTGCGTTTTTCTTGAAGGGATAACACAATACGCTGAATATCCTGCCAGCCTTCTTCAATCACATTCATTTTTATCGGCTTTTTCAGCGCCAGATGCGTGTTTCCGTCGTCGCTTTCAGTTACGTTAAATAGGTCATTGATCACACTGGTGAACTGAGCATACCTAGGCGCAAAACTATAACCGCATAAATCCAATAAGGCATAATTAACATGATTAACACCATGGGTGTCGGTTGAGAGGACATCTGGCTTAAGATCACTAGTATTAGATTGTAGTAAGTCGTAAATATAATGGGACTCATGCTCATTAGATCCTATGATACGGGCATTTAACGCACTATGATTGGCAACTAACGTCATGGCCGTAATACCTTTGTTGGTGCCGAAGTATTTCGAGGAGTAGCGAGTTTTAAAAGTCTCAAGGTGAGTTTCAAATTTTTGCCCATCGGTACTGGCGTGCAGGACGTCTTCTTGGATGTGATAGTGGCGGAAAATAGGGAGTGCCGCTACTGCGTTATTGATGATATCACTAGCCTCTTGCAAGGTTTCAGGCCTAATATAATTAGCTTGTATAGTGCTTAGATGCTCATAACTGCGATCAGATATTTGTGCCATCCCATATACGCCGCGATGTGTCGCATTCGCAATTAGAATAGCCAATAAATCATCCTGATTGGCGCCTACTTGTTTTTGTATTGGCAGCACGTGTGCGAAGCATTGCATAAAGTTGGTTTCTTGTTCAACATAACGCAACACATCAGCAATACTGACGGGGATCATTTGTTTAAAGAAAGGGTTGTTGACAAGTGATTGGGAGCCTTTAACTGGCAGTCGCCATCGTGTGCCACTTCGGCTCTTCATGATCACATTGCGGTTATCACCATTATCAATGTGACGAGCAACATCTTCTAGGGATGTTGTTAAGCGTATTTGTTTTACTTGCAGTAGCTTCTGAATCGGCTGCTTTAGCTTTTCCAATGTTGATGATGCCAATAGATCAGGCTGTATTGACGATGCAATTAAGTCGTCTTCTAGCGCACGATATTTAGTGACGTTTGATAAGTAAATTCGACCATTAAGCCGAGAAGCCAGTTGACGGTAAAGCAACCATTCGTATCGCTGTGGATGAACAACATCCTTGTTAATTAACCATGGACGATGTTTTTGTTGGATAAGTGTACTATCCATTGTTTGCAATGTATTACCTGCTAATAGTTCTGTTTTTGTGGTTTTGAGCTGGGTCACTAATGCTTCTGAGCCTTTACCTGCTTGGCATTCAAGACATAGAAACACGGGCCTTAATAACTGCTCAATTAACCCGTTTTGATCATCATAATATTGCCATTGATATTCTTCTACCGTGCGTTTTTGCTTTTTTAAGTACAGGCATAGCGTTTCTATATCTTGGTTATTCATTACACTTAATGCTTGTTGCCTAACCGTTGCAAATGGTTGATTATCGTCGATACTGTCATCAACAAACAGATGCAGTAATTCTGCGGCTTTGGTGACATTGTCTGCAGCTGACCTCCATGAGTCAAACACTGCCTGTTGGGCAAACGCATGCGCAGCTTCTTGTTGTTTACGGATATGATGAATAAACCCATCAGCCAATCGCTCTAGGCTTTGCCGTATGCGTTGAGTCAGAAAACACAGCAACCATAGGTGTTGCTGTGGACGCTTAAAGCGTTTTAGTTTACTGCCATAATAATCCACCATTTCACCGAAGTGTTGTTGGTTTTTAGACGATAAGGCTAAGCCCTTAACAGCATTATCAATCTGTCTTGTATAAGGCTGTAACTGATGATACACCGTCAGTTCTTTTTTTAGCTCTGTCACCATAACGCTTTTTGCACCGGCTCGAAGCTGGCTTAAGGAGAGCCCATCTTTGTCATCGATAATAGTATTTAGAAATCCGTGTAGTTCAGATGAAACATGAATACGAAGCTTATTATTTAACGCCTTCTTGACCTGTTGGATAACACGACTGATAAGCTTTTGTAAGACAGTATATTTAGGGATGGCAATTCTATGCGTTGCTAGATATTCAGCGGCTGCATCGAATAGATAACGAGGCTCAAGCCAAGCTTTGCCGACCATAACAAGATGTTCGTACAGCGGCGCAAAGTGCAGACTTTCGTCCCATTTCTGATAGTTTAATAACCTCAGTATTCTTTGATATATACGGTCACGCTGCATCTTATTAATGCTGAAAGGCCTGATCCCTTTGCCTCCTTGAACTTGCGTTGAAATAAACTGCATATCGTCAAAGATGAGGTTAAAGCTAGGTGAAAGAATCACAGGCTTAGACTTAAAATACCCTAATAACGCAATGAAATAGCATCGGTGGTTCCTTAGGCGAATACTTTTCAACTCTGTTAACTCGATCTCGTTTGGCGTAAAATACAATCGTTGTTGTTCAAGTGATAATAGCGGCGGAGAATATAGATCAAGCTGCTCAGCTTTGGTAAGAATTGATAGTTCGTTTTTTATAGCCATAGGAATTAAATTAAGTTTAAGGGGTTGTTAACCTCATAATTTGCCATACTTTGGAGAAGTAACCCACCTTTGTATGCCTTTAAATATGGTGAGTATGGCGATTTATGTTACTTTAGAGGGGAAAATCCCTAGAACCCCCTTGTGATGTCGTAGTGCCCACAGCGGTGGAGGGTCACAGTGAAATGCTACACTCTCTTTGTGTCTTGAGTCGCTGTGCTCGCCCGACCTACGTGATAGGTGTTGATGTGAGTGTGTTAATTGCGCGTATTTTACTTTTCTGCAGACGTAAAAAAGCCCGACTATTTCTAGTCGGGCTCTCTACAATTTGAAGCCTGGTAATGTCCTACTTTCACATAGCAAATGCTACACTATCATCGGCGCTGTTTCGTTTCACTACTGAGTTCGGCATGGA
>NZ_AUTI01000269.1:0-10210 GCF_000497995.1 Pseudoalteromonas sp. TB25 | reverse complement strand
CCTGCCAGTACACGGCTACAACCATCTTGACGAATACTTGGGCTGCGCTTACGAATGTATTTTTCTACGCTTTGCTCGCCTTTACCGTTGTGAATCATTTCGCGTATGGTTTCATCAACTACAAGTAACTCATGAATACCTGTACGACCACGGTAACCATTAAAGTTACACTCCTCGCACCCCACCGCTCGATAGATTGTCGGTTGGCTTTCAAAAGGAACCCCTAACAGCTGGCATTCATGCTCATCAGCCGTGTGACCTTCTTTACAGGTATTACATAACGTACGTACTAAGCGTTGCGACAACACACCGAGTAACGACGATGAAAGTAAGAAGGGTTCAACACCCATATCTTCCATACGTGTAATTGCACCCGATGCGGTATTTGTATGCAAGGTAGACATAACAAGGTGACCGGTAAGTGACGCTTGAACACCAATTTGCGCAGTTTCAAGGTCGCGTATTTCACCCACCATTACTACATCAGGATCTTGACGTAATATTGCACGTAAACCACGTGCAAATGTCATATCAACTTTTGCATTAACTTGTGTTTGCCCAATGCCTGGAATTTCGTACTCTATCGGATCTTCAACGGTAAGAATATTACGATCGCGTGAGTTAATTTGGCTCATACCAGCGTATAAAGTGGTACTTTTACCAGAGCCCGTTGGCCCTGTTACCAAAATAATACCGTGGGGTTTACTAATTAGATCTGAAAACAATGCGCGATTTTCTGCGGTCATACCTAAATCTTCAAGGTTTAATCGCGCGTTGTTTTTGTCAAGTAAACGCAGTACTACGCGCTCACCAAAGCTCGATGGCATTGTAGATACACGCACATCAACTGCACGCCCAGCAATACGTAAACTAATACGACCATCTTGTGGAATACGTTTTTCAGCTATATCAAGCTTAGCCATTACTTTAATACGAGATACAAGTAACGATGCAAGTTTACGATTAGGCTTAAGCACTTCTTTAAGCACGCCATCGACCCTAAAGCGAATAACAAGCTCTTGCTCGAAGGTTTCGATATGAATATCAGAAGCCCCTTCTTTAATCGCTTCACTTAGCATGGCATTAATAAGCTTGATGATTGGCGCATCATCGTCACCAGCAAGTAAATCTTCAGTTTGCGGGAGCTCATCAGCAAGCGAGAATAAATCAACCTCGTTGCCAATATCTTCCATCATTTGTTGTGTTTCAGAGCTATCACGTTGGTATGACGCTTCAAGCAATAGCTCAAATTTATCATCATCCAATTGCTCAAGAGTAAAACCATGGCCTGCGATACGGCGTACTTCTAATAGTACCTCCACATCTAGCTCACCACGGTAGTAAACTATACGATGATCTTTGTTTTTACCAAGCAACACACCTGCGCGTCTTGCATAGGAAAATGGCAAACGCTTTGCTGGTAACTCAACTAACACATCACTCGTTAATAGCTCATCCTGATTATGCGTTTGAGGATGAACCACATCTTGGTTTATCTCTTGAATCGCATTAGTCATCTTTACGCTCTTGTGCATTTTGTTTACGTAGAGACTCTTCATACGTAGGTGGAAGTACTAGTTCGTCATTCCACTCAGGTAAAATAGGCGTATCTGTCATTGGCATTAACTCAATACCGTCTTCTTTTTGTTTAAACTGCTCACCACGAATAAAGTTATATTTATTAAAGCTTAACTTATTCATGCTTACACCATCACGAATAATGGTTGGGCGAATAAATACAATAAGATTACGCTTACGACGCGTTGTATTTGTTGATCTAAACAGGTGACCTAAAATAGGGATATCGCCTAATAACGGTACCTTAGAAACACTTTCTTGTACGTCTTCGTCAATTAAACCGCCAAGTACAACCATACCGCCATCATCGGCCATAACCGTTGTTTTAATTGCACGTTTATTAACAGAAATATCAACAGCAGTTGCACCACTTACACTCGATACTTCTTGCTCAATAGTAAGTTGTACTGCAGAGCCATCGTTAATCTGTGGCGTAACTATCAGTTTAATACCGACTTCTTGACGCTCAACTGTTTGAAATGGGTTAGCATTATTACTGCCCGTTTGTGAACCTGTGATAATAGGCACTTCTTGACCGACTAAAATAGAGGCTTCTTCGTTATCCATTGTAGTAATAGAAGGGGTAGCCAAAATATTTGAATTTGTATCAGTGGCAACAGCCTGAATAATTGCGCCCCAATCATTTTTAACAACGCCCAGCGCTAAACCATTAATGCCACTTAGCAATGAAGCAAGCGCATCATAGTCACCCTCAGTCGTTTCGTCATAACTAGTCACGTTTCCTGACTCTGTACCAATGATAGTTTTAGTTACGGTTGTATCTTGTGCTTGCTCTGCAGCAACAGCTAATGAACCCACGGGAACTGTAGTGCCGTTGTTAAACTGCAGCATACCGCCCTGCTCAGAAATCCACTGCAGGCCTAAGTTAACCCCGTCGCCTTCCATTACTTCAATAATAATGGCTTCAACCAGTACTTGGGCACGGCGAATATCAAGGCGTTCAATTACAGATTCAAGTGATCGCATTGTGTCTGGCTGTGCGGTAATAATTAATGAGTTTGAGTCAGGGTGAGACTCTATACTGCTTTCATTATTGCTTCTGCTACGAGTTTTAGTAGTACCGCCTTGTGCATCTTCAACAAGGGACTTACTAACACCCTGCAATACTTTGACCAAATCTTCAGCTTTAGCATAATTTAAGTAAAACACCTTGGTGTTGCCTTGGCTTTCTAGCTCACCATCTAAGCGCTTAATGAGCTCAATAGCACGTGTACGTGCTTGGCCTTCTCCACTTACAATAACGCTATTAGTTCGGCCATC
This sequence comes from Pseudoalteromonas sp. TB25, assembly GCF_000497995.1. NCBI lineage: Bacteria > Pseudomonadati > Pseudomonadota > Gammaproteobacteria > Alteromonadales > Pseudoalteromonadaceae > Pseudoalteromonas > Pseudoalteromonas sp. TB25. The sequence continues at coordinate 7,351 of NZ_AUTI01000269.1, read as the reverse complement.
AGCCACAACTTTTGGAATTAAGAATTCAGGTACACTGCCTTTACCGCTGTCTTTATAAATATTATCTACCACAGAGACAACATCATCTGCCGTCGCATATTTAAGCTTAACGATGTCTACACGCTTGTCACCCGCCTGATCAACAGAGCGAATGATCTCAACTAAGCGATTAACCGATGCTGCATGACCCGTTAGCATCATAACGTTAGCCGCATTAAAGTTGGCAACGTGGCCACCATCTTTTTGATCGCTAAATTGACGAACCAAAGGGCCAAGCTCTTGTACACTTACATTTTTAACACGTACAACACGTGTAATCATCATGTCGCCGCTAGCTTCACTACCTTCGTCAATAAGTGGTACATTTGATTTTTTGGCGTCTGAACTTTTTTCTATCTTAATTATGCCATTGTCCATTTCAACAGCTGAGTAGCCATAAACTTCCAATACATTTAAGAAGAACTGATAATAAAGTGCTTCGTCCATTAACTCATAGCTGCGAACATTTACTTTGCCGCGCACGTTAGGGTCAATAATCACTGTTTTATTAAGGTTTTTACCAACAATATTAATAAACTCGTTGATATCAGTTCCTTTAAAGTTAGCAGCATATTCAACAGCAGAAACAGACAAAGAAATACTTGCCGCCAAAAAAAGTGCTGCGTACTTAGCTAACCCTTTTTTAATTTTTTTGAGGTGTAGCACCTGAACCATTGTATTAAAACTCCAAAGCTAAATTATTGCAGACTAAATTGCACATCGATTTGTTCACCATCACGTTCTATAGTGATATTGGCATCTGTACTATTACGCAGCTCGTTGATAGCTGACATAGCCTGTTTTAAATCTGTTAATTGATAGCCATTTATAGAAATAGCCAAATCGTTATTTTTTAATCCCATTTGTTTAAATAGTTCAGGCTCTTTACCTGGACTTAAACGATATCCGATTAGTTCGCCATCATTCATGGCTTGTGAAACACGTATATAGTCAAATAATTTGCCTGGCTCTTCGAGCAGGTCTTCACGTGTTTCTATAATTGCTTCTTTAACGTCTGGATCTGCAGTAGCATCTATTTGTAGTTCACTTAGCTCTAATTTTTGCGGACCCATTTCAGCATCATCACGGGCAGCGAGTACTGGCATAGATACCGTTTTATTAAAATCGAGTCCATCAAGCATCAAAGTCTCAAAACGCCCATTAACATTCAAAATAACACGATCAGGTAATATTTGTGCTACTTCAGCGCGCGTGCCTAATACAACTTCTTCAACAAGATAGCTTACTTGCTTACCTTGTGATTCAATAATTGCGATACCTGCTTTATCATCGTTATTAACCGCTACAATACCGGTTAAATTTATACTTAAGCGTGTTTCTGGCGCATTGTTTATAACCTGCGATTGCTTTGCAGTATTATTGTTGTTTGTTACAGTTTTTTTACCAAATAAGAATTGCTCAACAATATGCTGCGCAGAGTTATTACTCGCACCAGATGACTGATTAGCATGATCGCTAGGGGTAAGCAGAGTTATTGGTGGTTTTGGCCACAAAAGCCAAACAAGTTTTGATAATAAAAATGCAAGATAAACAACAACTAAGAGTGTCACTAATGCACTTAACTTAGCATGCGGTAAACGAGTTAAAAATTGTTTTAGTTGTTGGATTTGCTGTTCCATAAATAGTGTTCTTATTTTAATTTACTGCGTTAGCGCGTACCCATAGTACCCTTTCATTTTTCTTTCAACAAGCACACTAATATTAAACTTTGTAAACAGATTAAATCAACTTTACATAACAGTACAAAAAGTAAACTGCTGTTGTAATACCTTCATCCTACGATGATTTCATGATAAATTTTAAGCTATAAAAACGTGGGGAAATGCCTTATGAGTAAAAAAAGTAATGCTAATACCAGCTCAGACCCTGTAGATGGGTTAAAAGTTCGATTAGATAAATGGTTATGGGCTGCGCGATTTTATAAAACTCGTGCAGTTGCACGCGAAATGGTGCAAGGCGGCAAAGTACATTATAATGGCCAACGTACAAAAGCGAGTAAAATAGTAGACGTTGGCGCAAAAGTAAAACTGGCTCAGGGCGTAGATGAAAAGCTGATAACTATACTCTCAGTGCTTGAAAAACGCCAAAGCGCCCCCATTGCACAGACCATGTATCAAGAATCTGATGCCAGTATTGCTAAACGCGAAGAGAACAGCATCGCACGTAAAAATAACAGCTTTTTTGCCCCCCATCCGGATAAAAAACCGGATAAAAAGCAAAGACGCGAACTTTTAAAAATGAAATCAAGTTAGGTATAGCCGCTCATGCAACAAGATTTACTTCACCGTTATTTATTCAACGAACTAGATGTTCGTGGCGAACTCGTACAAATCGAGAGTGCTTATAATGAAATGATTGCCGACCATAATTACCCCGACCCTGTTAAAGCATTACTTGGTGAGTTACTCGTTGCAACCTGTTTACTTACTGCTACCTTAAAGTTTGAAGGTGAAATTGCTGTACAGCTTCAAGGTGATGGCCCAGTTAAATATGCTGTTATAAATGGTGATGACAAACAAAATATGCGTGGTATTGCACGCCTGCAAAGCGAAATTACGGGCACAACTGTAAAAGAGCTTATTGGCCAAGGCTATATGGTAATCACTATTACTCCTGAAAAAGGTGAACGCTACCAGGGTATAGTGCCGCTAGAGCATGATACTCTTAGTGAATGTATCGAAAGTTACTTTGAGCAATCTGAGCAACTAAAAACACGCCTTTGGTTTGCAACTGACACTACTGAAGGTAGCGCAAAAGCATGTGGTCTATTTTTACAAGTGCTTCCAGTTGATAAACAAAAATCAATTGAAGACTTTGCACACCTAGAAGCATTAAGTAACACGATTAAAAATGAAGAGTTGTTACACTTGGATGCGAACACAGTTCTTACACGTCTTTATCACGAAGATAATCCTCGCGTATTTGAACCTCAAGCTATTAAATTCAAATGTGGTTGTAGTCGTGATAAAACAATTACTGCACTAGTTAATATTGGACAAGAAGAACTACTCAAAGATGTAGCTGAGAAAGGGACTGTTAACATTAACTGTCATTACTGTTTAAAAGAGTATGTTTTTAACGAACAAGACATAAAAAGCATTTTCAACTAAATGTTCAGCTTCATTTATATATAGTAATTAAAGCCGCAAAATATGCGGTTTTATATTATAAAAAGATGATACCGGTGTCATGAATTTTGTTAATTTACTGACACCGGTATCATTGAAATTATTCATGTTTTTTAGCAAATATATGTGTTTTTAGAGGCTTTACGGGCTCGAATATCTCAAAACCTTCTGTTACTATAATTTCAGCTTAAGGGCACTGATAACCCCAGAGCTATCCCGTTCAAACTCTCACACATTATAGTTAGGTATAAACATGACTACAGGCGCTACACGTTTTGTCGATTTAACCGCAGCTGAACTTGTCGAGCATGCGATCCGCCGTGGCGAAGGTACTTTAGCCGCAAATGGTGCTTTTGTTGCAATTACAGGAAAACGAACTGGCCGTTCACCAAAAGATCGTTTTATTGTTCAAGAAGCAACAACTCAAGATGACATTCAATGGGGCAACGTTAACCGCCCATTTGATGCAGAAAAATTTGACGCATTATGGGCTCGCGTAGAAGCACATGTTCAAAGTAATGACCACTTCACCTCTCACCTAGAAGTTGGCGCTGACCCTGAGCATTATCTACCTGTAGTCGTAACTACAGAAACAGCGTGGCACCATATTTTTGCCAAAAACATGTTTATCGAACCACAAAACTATAACGCCTCAAACTTACCACAATGGCAAGTAATGAACGTTCCTTCGTTTGTATGTGAGCCAGAACGTGATGGCACAAATAGCGATGGCACCGTCATTATTAACTTTGCACAGCGTAAAGTATTACTAGCAGGTATGCGTTACGCCGGTGAAATGAAAAAATCGATGTTTTCTGTACAAAACTTCCTACTACCAGCAAAAGGTGTATTACCAATGCACTGTTCTGCTAATGTTGGTGAAGCAGGCGATACAGCATTATTCTTCGGTTTATCTGGTACGGGTAAAACAACACTTTCAGCAGACCCTACTCGCTTTCTAATTGGTGATGACGAGCACGGCTGGGCACCTGGAAGCGTGTTTAATATTGAAGGCGGTTGTTATGCTAAATGTATCGACCTGTCACAAAAGAATGAACCTGTAATTTGGAATGCTATTCGCTTTGGCACTATTTTAGAAAATGTAGTGTTAGATGAAAAAGGCGTTCCAGACTTTAACGATACTAGCCTTACTCAAAATAGCCGTGCAGCATATCCACTTGAACACGTTGAAAAACGTAAAGTAGAAAACCGCGCAGGCGAACCTAAGGCTGTTGTATTTTTAACTTGTGATGTAAGCGGTGTATTACCACCGGTTTCTATTCTTAGCGAAGAAGCTGCTGCTTTTCACTTTTTAAGTGGATACACAGCAAAAGTTGGTTCTACTGAGATTGGTTCAACTAGCGATATTGAATCAACATTTTCGACATGTTTTGGCGCACCATTCTTCCCACGCCCTGCTGGTGTTTACGCTGAGCTTCTTATGAAGCGTGTACGCGAGTTTGGCGCTAAGGTGTACCTTGTGAATACAGGTTGGACTGGCGGCCCTTACGGCACAGGTAAACGTTTTGATATCCCGACTACTCGCGCAGTAATTGATGCAATCGTATCTGGTAAATTAGCGGGTGTTGAAACTCAGCACATTGATGTTTTAAACCTAGATGTACCAGTAGCAGTTCCAGGTGTAGATACTAACTTACTTAATCCTATTAATACGTGGGAAGATAAAGCTAAGTACAATGAATATGCAGCAAAACTTGCCGCAGACTTCACTGAAAACTTTGCTAAGTATGACGTATCAGACGATATAAAAACTGCAGGACCTAAAGCTTAAATAAGCTTCAAGCTTGTATTTTAACGCCAGCCAAGAGCTGGCGTTTTACTTTCTAAATACCTAATTTAATAAGTGCGACAAAATGCCGCACAACTCATATCAAAAAAACATATAATATACCGCGTAATTAATCCTTCCTTAATGCCCAATAAACCTGCATTACTCATCACGGCTATTTAATTAATGACACTAAAGCTTTCATGGCAAAAAATATTCAGGCGGTTACATTTATACTTAGGTCTATCGGTAGGTGTTTTACTTACTATTATTAGCCTTTCTGGCTCCGTATTAGTTTATTACCCACAAATAGACTCACTGTTAAATCCAATTAATGACACTACCACTAATACAAAACCACCTAATTGGGATCAAGCATACAATATGCTAAGAGCAAATTTCCCTACAAAACAAGGGCCATGGCGATTAGAAAACACAGGTGTGAACTCAGTAATTCCCGCGCGGTACTACAATCCAATAGAAACAAAAGAGCAAGGCTTTGCTCCCTTAATGGTATGGCTATCTAGCAGTAGTGATAAAGTAATACGTAAAAACTATTAGGGAAAATACTTAGTAACTTGGATGTACAACTTACATTTTTCATTACTAACAGGAGCAACGGGCACTCTCGTTGTTGGCTATATAGGCATAGCCTCAATAGTTCTTCTTATCTCTGGATTCTTTGCTTGGTTTCCAAAGCCTGGGCAGTGGGTAAAGGCACTAAAGTTTAAATCTCGTAGCTCTAAAATAGGTTTGCTATACGACTGGCATAAACTAATTGGTTTAACCTTCTGCATACCGCTACTAGCTTTAACTGTTACAGGTGTTATGCTCGCTATTCCAAAACAAACAGATCCTATATTAACCGCTCTAGTTAGCGATATAAACTCTCCACCAAAAACACAAATTCAACCGAGTAAACAAACCAATATTCCTTTATCACAAGCGGTATTAATAGCTGAAAAAGCATTACCGAATACGCGTTTAGCTTGGATTGAAACACCCTCAAACTTAAATGCTATTTACAGATTAAGATTTCAAACTGTAAACGATCCTTCGTATCGCTTTCCACATAGCTATATAGAGGTTAATGCACTTACAGGAAAGTTAGAGAGCGTGTTTAATATAGATAAGCAAAGTACGGCTAATAAAATAAAAAACTGGATACACCCTCTACATGACGGCAGCATTGGCGGTAACATTTTAAAAGTCATTTGGGTGCTGAGTGGCTTTGGATCTGCTGCATTGTTCTTTATTGGCGTATATAGGTGGTTAGTTAGAACCAAGAGAATATAAAAATAAAATAAACTTTACGCCAATCTCCCTAGTTAAATGATCTATTTGAGGACAAAGATTTCTTTATTTCGTTGTTCTCGCCAATTACTCCTAAGTTGCTCAACCTTCTGTATCCATGCAATCGTATATCAGAAATTTCTAACGCAATTAACGTCAAGTTCAATCCACCAAATTGATTAGGTATTATTGCCGATTAGTATAATTATCAGGTATGTGTATTTATTCTGCACGCGCTAAAACTACAGTTAGTTACAGATGTAATGCGGTAAATCACTTAGGTAAACTTAGCGCACAATAGTGCCCCCCAATTAATTGCTTACTAGTGTCTGTAAATAAGGCTATATACCTAATGGGAATGTCTAATAGGCTACTGAATAGTTAAAGCAAGGCTCTTTACAATGTGAAGCCTGCGTAATGTCACGATACCCACAGCGGTGGAGAGTCACGTAGTAAATGCTACTTTATTGGCCGAATGGGGTATTGAGGGCTTTTGTTGTGATTCTAACGTCGGGAGTCGCTGCGCTCGTCCGACCTACGTGATGGGTGTTGATGTGAGTGTGTATTAATTGCGCGCATTTACTTTTTACAATTTAAAACCTGGTGATGTCATAGTGCCCACAGCAGTAGAAAGTCACGTAGCAAATGCTACTTTATTGGCCGACTGGGGTATTGAGAGATTTTGTTGTGATTTTAGCGTCGGGAGTCGCTGCGCTCGCCCGCCCTACGTGATGGGTGTTGCTGTGGATGTGTTAATTGCGCGCATTTCACTTTTCTGCAGACGTAAAAAAGCCCGACTATTTCTAGTCGGGCTCTCTACAATTTGAAGCCTGGTAATGTCCTACTTTCACATAGCAAATGCTACACTATCGTTGGCCGGGGCTCGCCTTCGAGCTGTTTGGTTTCACTACTGAGTTCGGGATGGGCTCTTGGCTATTTACTAAATCCCAGAAAGCAAAAAACCCGTCACATTGCTGTAACGGGTCTCTACAATTTGAAGCCTGGTAATGTCCTACTTTCACATAGCAAATGCTACACTATCATCGGCGCTGTTTCGTTTCACTACTGAGTTCGGCATGGA
>NZ_AUTI01000268.1:3343-19518 GCF_000497995.1 Pseudoalteromonas sp. TB25 | reverse complement strand
TAGAAAGTGCCAATTGCGGACACTCATAACCTTAGTCACTTGTATGGTTGTATTTTATAGGAAGTGTAAGATTAACCTCCCAATTGAGTTCACTAAATCTCGGCTATAACTTGCTAGCCATTTATTGGACTCATTATCAAAATGTGAATCACTAAAACCATTTCTTGAGTTGCCAATGGCACTTGTAAGCGTTGATATGCTTGTAACCATATTCTGAGGAAATGGACCAATCGCATTTAGTTTTACAGTGATATCATCTCGCACAACTTTTGATAAAGGAATTAATTCACTTAAGTGAGAGCTTTGCGGTAAATGCTTGTGCACATAAGCTTTATATAAACCCTCTAGGCACGTATACGATAATGTCATCGAGTGATTATAATTTTTCTGGTCAATAACACTATCTATTTTTTTTAGGAGGGTATTTAACTTTTCAGAATTCCAGTTATCTTGAGGCAACACCGCTTGAGGCACAGGATTACCATAACCAAAAAGATATGATTTGAGCTCATCAGTTTCAATAGGGAAATGAGGAGAAATAATATCTATAAACGTTCTAAATACCTCTAATCTAACAGAGTCATCTAAACCGTCTAAAATATCCCAATAAAAGTCTTTTCTAGAAGTACTGAGACCTCGATTGTTTCTTTCTTTGATATATAGAGAATAACCAGGCTGTCCTTGGTCATACTGCTGAATAACTTTAATGAAGTCACCACCACTATGATACGCAGGTGTGTCTTTTTTATCTAAAAGTAAGAAAAGCCGACTAAATGCGGCGAGCCAATTCATGATGATACATCCTTATACAACTAACAGCTTATTGAACACCATTTTGGTGGTTTATAACACACCAAAATGGCGTATATTAAATACCATGATAATTTCACCAATAATTACCTTTGTAAACAAGTAATTAAAACAGCTAGGAATTAAGGATCTTATTTTGCCCCAAAGCGGCGTTTAATAATGTTATTGGACAAAATTAGATTTCTACTCGAAACACAGGAATAAATTTAACTTTTTTCAGTGTCCGGTTATCACTCATTGTTGCCTGTCAGGTTAAGTCTAGTGAAATAGATTGCATTGCATAATTAAAGTTTTTATATTGTTCGGCAATATTTTATTTGGTGCTAATAAAGCACTACGTGCAAAGGAAAGCATGTGAATTATAAAAAAATGTACTACCCAGTTAAGGCGCTTGCTGTTTTATCTTTAGTTGCTGTTGCTATTAAGTACTGGATGCCAACTGAAATTGGCTTTGCGTTTATGCTGTTGCCTTATTTGCTTCTATATTTTTTAGCTAACACTAAAAACTATAAAAATAAACGGCTCATTTTTATTAGAATTATAGCTGCATTATGTACTATTACTTTAGCGCCAGTACTTGTCTTTGGTATTGAACCTGACCCTCAGGCTGGGATTGGTATTATGTTTTTGCTGATAATGCAGCTAGCTGCAATTAGTGCCTCTGAATTTATTATATTATTCTTTTATGTTGATAATGATTAAAAAGTAAACTGCTCATTTACAGTTATTACTGTGTAGTTACTTTGCGGTTTGAACTTAGTAGAGACTAAGCTCTTCTTTAATCTAATTTTAAAGTTAAAAAACCTAAAAGCGGTTACCCACTTTTAGGTTTTCTAATGTATTAGTATTTAAAGCTAAATTAGCTATTGATCATAATACATTTGATATTCACAAATTCGCGCATACCAAAGCCGCCGTGCTCTCGGCCGTAGCCACTTTCCTTAACACCACCAAACGGTAGGTTAGGTTGTGCTAAACCGTAGCCGTTAATATTGATCATGCCTGTGTCAAAGTACTTTTTAGCAAGCTCAATGGCTTTTTTCTCATCTTTAGAGAAAATACCGCCGCCTAAACCGTAGCGAGAGTCGTTAGCGATGCGCATTGCATCGTCGTTGTCTTTGGCTTTAATAAGTGAAGCTACTGGGCCAAATAATTCGTCGTCATAGGCTGGCATACCAGGGGCTAAGTTATCTAGTAGAGTAGGTGGGTAGTAATAGCCTGTTTGCGAAGGTATTTCGCCGCCCGTTACTATGTTTGCACCTGCTTTAACTGATTCCATTACTTGGTCGTGAATGCCGTCGCGTAAATCTTCACGANGTCAGCCATTGGGTCGCCCATTTTCATGGCTTCAAATTGCTCTTTAATTTGCGCTTTAAAGTCATCGTAAAGTGACTCTACAACAACAAAACGTTTAGCTGAAACACACGTTTCACCGTTATTGATCATGCGCCCGGTTACACAGGTTTTAACTGCAAGCTCTAGGTCTGCGTCATTAAGTACTAAGTAAGCGTCGTTACTACCAAGCTCTAACACTGTTTTCTTAACGTGTTTACCTGCTTCTTCTGCTACTTTTTTACCTGTCGCATCACTACCGGTAAAGGTTACGCCGCTAATTGCTTTGTGCGAAATTAAAGAACTGGCTGTTTTGCCGTCGATAAGTAGATTGTTAAAGCAATACTCTGGGAAACCAGCTTGTTTAAATAGCTCTTCTATTTTTTCAGCCATGCCAAATACATTACCAGCATGTTTTAATACGGTTGTGTTACCCGCCATGATGTTAGCTGCACTGTAGCGAATTACCTGATAAAGCGGAAAGTTCCACGGTTGAATACCTAATAATACACCTGTTGGTTGGTAGCTGATAATTGCGCGGCCGCCGTCCATATCACGTTCTTCGTCAGCAAGTACTTCTGGGCCTTGTTCGGCTGTATAACGACAAATTCCTGCACATAGTTCAACTTCTTGAAAGCCTTGCTCGTAAACTTTACCCATTTCTTCGGTCATGAGTTTTGCAATAGCTTCTTTTTGATCTTCAAAGAGTGAGGCTAACTTATTAAGGTATTTTGCACGTTCAGTGAATGACGTTAATCGCCATTTTAAATATGTTTCGTGAGATTTTTCGATTACCTGTTCTGCTTCCTTTTGAGAAAGTAGTGTATAGGTTTCAATGGTTTGCTCAGTTGCGGGATTAATCGTTTTAACTGTGTTACTCATTTCTATCTCCTTACAAATTATGTATAGGTAATATTGCAAACCGAACGCCAACTATTTAAAGATATAAAATTAAACTGAACCTATTGTTATTTGTTGGTTTTTGTTTTTTATTTGTGAGTGTGCTGATTTTTTATTTAGTTAGTTTTCTGATATGTTCTGTAAATAATGCAAGTTGCAGAAAAAATTACATGGAGAATAAAATGATACGGACACTTTTTGATATTTCAGTTGCGCTAATACAAGCGCCCATGGCAGGTGTGCAAGATGCCAGCTTAGCTGCGAGTGTTTGTGAAGCAGGTGGGCTTGGCTCATTACCATGTGCGATGCTCTCTAATCAGCAGCTTATCGAACAGCTAGAGTTACTTAGCCGCTCAACCAGTAAGCCTTATAATCTTAACTTTTTTTGCCATTCAACTTTGCAATATACCAAACTGCAAAAACAACAATGGCATTCATTATTAGCCCCTTATTTTAATGAATATGCTATTGCTGAAAGTAGCTTAGTGGACGAAGCTTCTCGACAGCCAATAAATCAAAGTGTTATCGATATTATTGCGCCTTATAAACCTGCAGTGGTAAGTTTTCATTTTGGTTTACCTGCGCCTTCTTTGCTTGAACAAATTAAAAGTTGGGGGGCAAAAGTCATTTCTACCGCAACAACCTTTGAGGAAGCTAAATGGCTTGCTGATAATGGTGCTGATGCTGTTATTGCTCAAGGCTTAGAAGCGGGCGGACACCGTGGTCATTTTTTATCTATGGATTTAAGTTTGCATAAAAGCACGACTGAACTAGTGCAAGAATGTGTTGCGCACCTATCAGTTCCTATAATTGCTGCTGGTGGGATTGCAACTGAGGATGATGTAGCACATATACAAACATTAGGCGCATCAGGCGTACAAGTTGGGAGTGCGTATTTACTCTGTAATGAGGCGACTACGTCAATGCTTCATCGTGATGCTATTTTAGCTCAACAAAAAGATAGCACCGTGCTTACTACGTTGTTTTCAGGTCGCGCTGCGAGAGGAGTTTGTAATCGCGTTATGCAAGAGCTTGGTGCAATGCCTGCACATGTGCCACCATTTCCTTATGCAAGTATTGCTATAACGGCATTAAAAAGTCGAGCTGAATCGCTTGGTGATAGTAGTTTTTCGCCTTTGTGGTGTGGTCAAAAATACATTCCAAGAGAGAGCATTAGCGCGGCTCAGATTACACAAATATTAATGCAAAAATGGTCTGTATAAATGCGTAGCTGTAAATAGTTGAACTGATGTTAGCTACGCAGGGTAAGGGGCATATAAGTAATTAATCGTGAATCGTAATTAAAAAAGTTGCTTAGCAATCTTTTTGAGTAAATAGGTTTCACGAAGGAGCGATAACCCTTGCTTTTCGCTGTTAGCTAGCGTGCGTTCGTTATGTGCAATTGCGTCGTTTATATCAACCCATTTAGCAGTCATGCCATTTTGCTGTTCGTAATGCTCTAACTGCGCTTTGCCAAACTCGTCGGCAATACTACATACAAAGCAATACGATTTAATATGAATAATATCAAAATCGTCTTTATACCAAGGGCGATACTCTTCATAGAGTCCAAAAGCTTTAACTACACTTATTTGTTGTGCACCGGTTTCCTCGCTTAGTTCGCGAATTAAGCCTTGTTCAATACTTTCGCCGTCATCTACTCCACCGCCGGGTAGGCTGTAGTCTTCATAACGGTTTGTATACATTAAAAGTATTTTATTATTTTTAATTACAATGGCGCGAGCTGTTAAGCGTGTAAATTGAGTACCTTGGTCAATATTAATACCTGAATGTATTAAGGTTTTTAATTGCTGCATTTCGTCTCCTTTTTTAGGTTCTTAATAATAATAGTTGCTACCATTGTATAAATAGAAACGATTTTAATTATTAATCATAATTTGTGATCGATTTTTTTCAGCATACGTAAATATTAGGTTGGTAACATTAATAGCATTTAGTCGCTTAAGTTTATTTTAAAAATTAGATTCTGGGCGCACCTTTAAATTAATATCTAGGATGCGTAGAATAAGAAAAAAGCATAGGGATTTATCATGTTAGACATACTTTTAGTAGATGACGACGTTGAATTTAGTGACGTTGTTTGCCACATAGTCGAATTCCTCGGCCACAATATAAGCACAGCTACCAGTTTAAAAGAAGCACATCAATGGTTTGAAAATAATACCTTTGATCATGTGCTGCTTGATTTTATGCTGCCTGATGGTAGCGGTTTGCACTTACTTGATCACTTAAAAACGATTGGGCAATCTCCAAAAATTACACTTATTTCGGGCCATCCTTCAGTTAAAGGTATTTTAGCTGATATGTGTGAGCCAAATGTAGGGCATTTATTAAAACCATTACAACGTGAAGATTTAGAACTCGTTTTAAATGACCCTAAAAAAGCAGTCAAAAAAGCAAAGTCGAGCGGTATTGTACGCCACTTTGGCGGTTTAATTGGTGAATCTGAGCCAATGCAAAAGCTTTACAACATGATTGAACGCGTAGCTAAAACAAATGCTAACGTGATGCTTATGGGTGAAAGTGGTGCAGGTAAAGAAGTAGTGGCTCAAGCTATTCATAACGCAAGCCAGTGCGAAGGGCCATTAGTTGCTAGCAACTGTGGCGCACTTTCAAAAGAGTTAATTGGTAGTGAGTTATTTGGCCACGAAAAAGGCGCATTTACAGGCGCAATTGCACGTAAAGAAGGTGTATTTGAGCAATCAAATAACGGTACTTTGTTTTTAGATGAAGTAACTGAAATGCCAATTGATATGCAGCCAAATTTACTGCGAGTGCTTGAAACTAAAAAGGTAACACGCGTAGGTGGTAACAGAGAAATACCAACCAATTGCCGTGTTATTTCAGCCACTAACCGCTCGCTTACCGATTTAGCACAAAATAATGTTATTCGTGAAGATATTTACTTTAGGTTGGCTGTTTTTCCTATTGATATACCGCCACTTCGCGATAGAAAAGAAGATGTACCGTTATTAGCAAAAGCCTTTTTAGATCAACTTAATGACGAAAACGGCACTGCCTTTAGTTGGACTGCCGTACAGCTCAAAGAGCTGCAAAGCTATGAATGGCCGGGTAATGTGCGAGAGCTCCGCCATGCTATACACCGTGCATTTATTATGAGCGACCCACAAACCAGCGACATTATTTTACCTGATAACTTAGAGTCACCTTTTTCGCGCGTTAATAATCAAGCTGCCGAAAAGCCTGTATCAGCAGGGCAAACAATTGAAGAAGTTGAAAAAGAACTTATTCATGCAACGCTTGATAAGGTGCAAGGTAATAAAACGCTTGCTGCACAAATGCTGGGTATTAGTACTAAAACACTTTATAACCGCCTTAATGCATATGGCGGTATTGGCGAATATAAATAGATTTGAGGAAGGGCATGACATCCGATAACCAAATAGAGCAACTCAATAAATTAGTACACGATGCAAGAGGGCCGCTAAATCGTATTTCGATGAATGCTGAGCTGATTAAATTGGTACTTGAAAACGATATGCCAAAAGAAAAAGCGTTAGATGCACTTGATAAAATTATCAATAATTGCCAACAGTGCAGCGAAAGTTTGCAAAAAATATCAGACTCTCAATAAGTATTAAGTGTTGTATAAACTTTAATTCGGGAAGCTAAATGAGCAAGAAAAAACAGCAAGGTAAGGCTAATATTACGTGGGCAACATTTATGGTGGTTGTGCTAGGTATTATTGTGGGCAACGCATTTTTAGCATTGAATACGATTCAAGGCTTAACACAAACCCAAAAAAGTTTAGACAACACTAGCATGCTAACCACAGCAATTGAAAAGCTGCATCTATCCATAGTGCAGGCTGAGTCTGGGCAGCGTGGTTATTTATTGACAGAAGAGGCTGACTATTTAGCGCCTTATTATGACGCTATTGGGCAAATTGAGGCGCAAACAGATCATGTCAAGTCGCTTCACTCTGAGATTGACGGTCAAGCTGAGCGTATAGCCCAGTTGTTAGTTCTTGTAGATAGTAAAATTAAAGAATTAAAACAAACTGTAAACCTTGCGCTAGATGACAAAGAAAGACGTGCGATGTATGTATTAAATACACATAAAGGAAGAAAGCTTTATAAGCAAATTAGAGAGTATGTTAATGAAATTCAAGACCGTGAATTACTCTTTAAAGTAAGCCATTTTTCTAAATTAGCACAGATTAAAAATGAGGCTAAAATTACATTCGCTATAACAGCAATAACCAGTGGGTTGCTGATTATTGGTATGTTTATTATGACGCGCCTTAATTTAAGAAATGCAGCACAATATCGTTTTGAGCTTGAAAAACAAAACGAAACATTAGCAATTAAGGTTTCTGAGCGGACACAAGAGCTAACATTATATTCAGATGAATTGAGCCGAAGTAACCGAGAGCTTGAAGAGTTTGCTTTTGTAGCAAGTCATGACTTACAAGAACCTCTTAGAAAAATCCAAGCCTTTAGTGACCGTCTCGAAACTATGTTTAAAGATGAGCTAGGTGAAAAGGGGATGGATTACATTGGGCGCATGAAAAATGCAGCGCAGCGTATGTCTAACCTAATAAACGACTTATTAGAGTTTTCGCGTATTACAACGCGTGGCAAAGACTTTGACGATACGAATTTAAATGAAGTTGTAGCTGATATATTAAGTGATTTAGAGATAGCAATAAAAGAGTCTGAAGCACAAATTGATGTGGAGGATTTGCCAGTTATTCAGGCTGATAAAAGCCAAATGCAGCAGCTGTTTTTAAACTTGTTGTCGAACGCTGTTAAATTTAGGCGTCCAAATATAAGCCCGCACATAAAAATCAGTTATCAAGATGAAGATATTTTCAGCTCTGATCATAATACTCATTTAAGTTTTCAAGTTATTACCATAGAAGATAACGGTATTGGTTTTTCACAAGACTATGCCGATAAAATATTTGTACCGTTTCAGCGATTACATGGACGCTCACAATATAAAGGCACGGGTATTGGCCTTTCTGTATGTAGGCGGATTGTGGAGCGCCACGGCGGAACAATTACAGCCCAAAGTAAAGACGGTGAAGGTGCAACCTTTATTATAAAATTACCTGTGGAAGCTGAGCTTTTCACATTGCAAGGAGAGGCTTAAATGCCCTATTCAAAAGTAAAACCGATTACTATTTTAATGGCAGACGACGATGAAGATGATCGTTTGTTAACACAAGATGCCCTTGCTGAAAGTCGTGTACTTAACGAGCTTCACTTTGTTGAAGATGGCGTTGAGTTGCTTGAGTATTTAGAGCGTAAAGGTAAGTTTGAAGACAAAACAGTGTCGCCACGACCAGGGCTTATATTACTTGATTTAAATATGCCTAGAATGGATGGCCGTGAAGCGCTTGAAGCTATAAAAGGAAACCCTAACTTAAAGGGAATTCCGGTTGTTATATTAACTACGTCTAAACAAGAAGAAGACATGGTTAAAGGGTATAACTTAGGTGCTGCATCTTACATTACAAAACCAGTAACGTTTGATGGTTTGGTTGATTTGATGAAAACGCTAGGAAAATACTGGGTAGAATTTGTAGAGCTACCGACAACATTTAACGATTAATGGAGATTGTATGTTAGATAAAGTGACTCAGTTGCTGCTTGTAGAAGACGATGAAGATGATTACATACTCACCTGCGACTATCTGGACCAATTGGATTCACACACGTTTAACATTCAATGGATAAGCTCTCCAGAGCAGGCAATTGCAACGCTTAGTAAAAATGAGCACGACATTTGCCTGCTTGATTACCGCTTGGGTGCATCGAATGGTTTAGATGTATTAAAAGAAGCAATTGCCAATGGCTTTAGCGGTCCTATTATTATGTTAACGGGGCAATCTAATGATGAGTTAGACTCAGCTGCGCTTGATGCGGGCGCCGTTGATTACTTAATTAAAACAGAAATGAGTTCGAGCCGATTTGCGCGTGCTATTCGTTATGCTTTAGCGCGTAAAGATGTAGAAGGTGAGCGAGTTGAACGCTTAAAAGCTGAAGCCGAAAATCGTTCAAAAGATCGATTTTTAGCTCATTTGAGCCATGAGTTACGTACCCCTCTATCGTCTATTTTAGGTTACACCGAACTGTTAATGCAGAGCGACTTTAGTCAGCAAGCAGAAAATGAATTGGGTGTTATTTATCGAAACGGTAAACACTTATTGAGCTTGTTAAACGATGTGCTCGATTTGTCAAAAATAGCAGCCGATAAACTGGAACTTACCCTAAGCGAAGTTAACCTTGATAGCATGCTTGCCGATGTATACACGCTAATGCGCGTATCGGTGCTTGATAAGGGTCTTACGTTGCGCTTTGAATCTCATCAGCCATTACCTCTAGTTGCACGACTGGATGCAACAAGAGTTCGTCAAATTTTAATAAATCTAATAAATAATGCGGTTAAATTTACCGATAAAGGCGAAATTGTTGTTAATGCGTGGACGCAATGGGTTGATGGCACTGAAATGCTATTTTTTAGCATTAAAGATTCAGGTATGGGCATTGCCCCTGAAAAACAAGAACTTATATTTAAGCCTTTTGAACAAATAGCCGATGTAGAATCACGCTCTGTAGGTGGCGCAGGCTTAGGTTTGGCAATATGTGCTGAATTGTTAGCGCGTATGCACGGTGATATTAGTTTGCACTCTGAAATAGGCAAAGGTTCTACATTTACTATTTCGGTTTATCCGGGTGACATTAGTGGAGTAGAACGCCAAACGCTTAATTTTAGTAGCGCACCACAATTACAAAGTAAATCAGCTCCTTGTAAGGTACACGGACGAGTATTAGTAGTTGATGATTTACGTGATTTACGCATGCTAGTTGGTCATATGATCAGTACCTGTGGTGCGCGCGTAGATTATGCCGAACATGGCCAGCAAGCGCTTGAAAAAGTACGCATAGCAGATGCGTATAAAGCGCCTTACGACATTATTTTTATTGATATTCATATGCCTGTAATGGGCGGCAAGGAAGCTACCATAGAGCTTAGAAAAATGGGCTATAAAGGCCCAATAATTGCGCTCACTGCCGCTACGATGAAAGGCATACATGAAGAGCTTGCTGCACTTGGTTTTAACGATGTAATACCAAAGCCTGTTGATAGCGCGGCTTTATATCAATGTTTGCAAGATTACTTGGTAGCGCCAGAGCATGCACCGCAAGCTAAAGATATAAATTGTAGTAATGGCTTAACCGAGAAAAAGCAGCGCTTTTTACTTGTGGAAGACGATCACGATGCAGCGCAAATTACGCAACTACTTTTAGAAAGTTTAGGCGTTGAAACCGTCATTGCGTCTAGCTGCGCACAATGTTTGCAAATACTTAATCACGACCAGCAATTTAATAAGGTATTGTTAGATATGCATTTACCTGATGGTCGTGGCGTTGACTTAGGTCAGCAAATTAATGAACGATATCCAGATCTACGTTTAGTAATTGTAAGTGGCGCAGAGCCAGATCCAAGAGAAATAAAAGATTTAAATATTGACCGAGTTTTACTTAAACCTATTAATTTGAGCTTACTTGAAACGCTTATTAGCTAGGGACTGTTTCTCTTTTTAGGTTGAATTCATCAGTATGTTTGGTGTTTAGGCAAGGCTGAGCTTGTGTAGTATGGTTATTTCCTATAAATAGGCGATAGCGAAGCAAAAATGCCGAACATGCGTTGCCCGATAGCTCCTAGATTGAACAAATTTTAATTCTGAAAGGTCAACAGGCCCAATAACTGAGACATTATTTATATGCATTCAATAAAGTTAGTATCTGAAGAGTTAACACCATCAAAAGTAGTGTGTGTTGGGCGTAATTATACCGCACACATTGCAGAGCTAAATAACGAAACGCCAGAGCAAATGGTTTTATTTAATAAGCCAAATAGCGCAATTACTAATACGTTATTTGCAGCTCACAACGGCGATACGCTACATTATGAAACCGAGTTGTGTTTTGTAGTTAAAAATAAAAAATTTGTAGGTGTTGGACTCGGCCTTGATTTAACTAAGCGTACTGTGCAAAGTAAATTAAAAAATAAAGGGCTTCCATGGGAGCGCGCTAAAGCGTTCGACGGCTCTGTAATTTTAACTGATTTTGTAGCGCTAACTGATGCAATGAAGCACTTTACTTTTGAACTTAAAATTAATAATGAAGTGATTCAGCGAGGTGATACTCATTTTATGCTGCACAACCCTGACTCAATTTTACAAGAAATTAGTGAATTTATGAGCTTAGAAGACGGTGATGTAATAATGACAGGTACACCGTCGGGCGTAGGTGAGGTAACAGCTAAAAGTATTTTTGCAGTGGCGCTTTATGCTAATGATCAGTGTTTGCTTGAGCATCAGTGGCAAGTAAGTAAAAGTTAACGACTTGCTGTTGGTAGTGTTTATCAAAGTCAGTAAAGGTGGTTTTAAGCCAGTTATGCTGACTTTGTTGATACTCAGGCGATTGGAGTACATTATTTTTTAATGCGCGGTTAATTTTTTTAAGGGCTTGCTCTGCAAAATTATTAGGTGCTTTAGCCGCACAGCCTATTGCTCCTCTTATAAATTGAATGTCATTTTCTGCAATTGGCACACTTTCTATATACGTATACTCCCCTTGTTTATTAAAGTAATCAGCCATAAACGGGTAATCAATTGAGTAGTCTAAAAAGCCGTGACTCAAGCGTGCTATAACAGCCTGACTTTCATTTTCGCTACTCCAACTTAACGACGACTCTTTATCTCGTTTTGTATTTTCAATAATTGTATTAATTTTAGTTGTAAATTTACGTGCAGCCGCTTGCCCGTATACATATTGCGGGTCGGTTAATAAATTAATAAGGTGAATAGGCGAGCCGTGCTTTTCTTCTAATTGCGGCTTTAGCTCTTTAGTCGTGATAATTGAAAATGGGGGATATACCGTTGTTGGATTTGAGTAGTTAAGTTGTTGGTTATTATTTTTTTTATAAATAACACACGGAAAACATACATTTTTTCCTTCATTTAAATATTTATTTATACGCTGCTGAGGAACAATTAAGCGGGTATGTTTTACATCAGTTATGGTTCTGATGAGTTGCTCGGTTAGGTTGTCGCAAATACCGCCTTGTGGTGCGCTTTCACTTTTAGCTATATGAAAAGGGGGCGTGTAACTTTGCAGCCAAATAATCTCTTCTAGAGGTTGTACTTTTTGCTCAACGGCGTGCGCGTTGAATACAATTAATAAGCAAAATGCATAGTATCCGTTTTTCAGCATTGATAAGTGTTCGTTGAATTAAGAAAACTTAATAAAAGTATAGTGTTGGTTGTAGTAGGGTCAAATATTTTAGTTTAAAAGCAACCTCATTCAAGGCTGCTTTTAACTCATACATGCTTAATAAGGCATCGGATGGTTTCTAAATATGGTGTTAATCTCACTAAGAATTTCGTCGTTTAGCGTTATGCTAAATGCGTCTATATCTTCCTTTAATTGAGCTATAGATGTTGCCCCGATAATTGAAGAAGTTACGCCATCTACTTGGTTACACCATGCTAAGGCTAGTTGTGCTGGAGTAATATTGTTTGCATGAGCCAGCTCAACATACTGCTTAGTGGCTTGCTCTGCATTGGGTGTATCTCTAAAAATACCGTTACGCTGCATGAAGGTCCAACGAGAACCTTCTGGGCGAGCTCCATTTAGATATTTACCCGTTAATAAACCGGCTGCTAAAGGCGACCACGGTAAGTAGGCAATATCTTCGTGTACACATTGTTCTATTAAATACGGCCAGTCTTTAGCGTGCGCTAAGCTAAACTCATTTTGAATAGATACCATACGCGGTAAGTTATGCTCTTTGGCCAAACTTAAAAACTGGCTTATACCCCATGGCGTATCGTCAGATAAACCGCAGTGTTTAATTTTACCTGCTTTAACACATTCATTAAGGCCTTCTAGAATATCAAGCATACTAGCTTGCTGCTCTTGTGTATTTACGTCGGTAAATTTAAGAGTGCCGGGCCATTGTCTGCCAAAGTGAGGGGTAGAGCGGTTTGGCCAATGTAGTTGATATAAATCAATGTAGTCTGTTTGAAGTCGCTTAAGTGAATCATCCACGGCTTCTATTACTGTTTGGCGAGTAATATTGCCGCCATCACGTACCCACGATAATCCATTGCCTGCAATTTTTGTAGCTAGTACCACATCGCTGCGTTTTTGTTTATTACGCGATAGCCAGTCGCCAATAATCTCCTCGGTTTTACCATAGGTCTTTGGCGAAGGAGGCACAGCATACATTTCGGCTGTATCAATAAAGTTTACGCCTTGCTCTAGCGCGTAGGCTATTTGTTCATCAGCGTCGCTTTGAGTATTTTGTTTACCCCAAGTCATACTCCCTAGGCACACTCGAGATACGTTTACGCCACTGCTACCTAGTGGGTTGTATTGCATAAAAATTCCTTAACTAAATTAGTTTTGAGCATGGCTGATTAAAGCCGATAAAAGAGGCTCGGAGATTGGGGCTTTTTGCCCTGTAGTAAAATCAAACATTACAACTTTAGATGCACCCGTAGTCGTTATTGCTTTTTGTGCATGGCTATAAACGGTGTAGTTCATGGTAAAGCGATCTGTTTTAAGATCTGTAATTGTAACGCCTACAGTGAGTGTGTCGGGAAAAGTTACTGGGCGTTTATAGCGAACGTTATTTTCGCTTATTACTGGGCCCACACCGTTTGGGCTTATTGTGTCGAACAGATTTATTTTATTTAAAAAGTCGATTCGGGCTATTTCAAAGTAACGTAAATACACTACATTATTTACGTGTTGTAGCGCATCCATATCAGCCCATGCTACGGTGATATCGGTATGAATAGGGTGCTGATCTTTAAACGTTTGCATTATTTATTGGCCCTTGATTTTAAAGTACTTAGATTATCAACATGGTGTTACGAGCTCAAGGTAATTAATGGCATGTTTTTTTTATAAGATGATTGTACCTGTTTAATTTTAGGTCTACAGTTAAATTACACAGACACACAAAAACACACACAAAGGTAATAATATGCAGAATATAATTAATTGGTCCTTAGCTTGTTTGGTTTTTATAGCCTCTTTTACCTGTTACGCGATGGGGAATGAATCTGGCGCTATCATTTTAATGTTGGCAGGATTTTTATTTGAGGTTATGTATTGGCTACGAGGTTATAAGAGATCGGAGGACAATAAACACTTTTTTTAATCGTTAACTAGGGCCTGTTGACCTTTCAGGATTAAAATTTGTTCAATCTAGGGGCTATTTAATCGCGGCGCGAGGTTTGTGACCTAGTGGGCTAAGTAAAAACCGAGCAACAAAGAGTAAATTGCCCCTAGGCAGAACCCTTCGGGCAGCATATGTTTGGCATTTGTGCTACGTTATCGCCTATTTATGGGGAATAACCACACTACATAGGCTCTGCCTTGCCTAAATACCAAACATACTGCTGCAAATTTAACCTCGAAAGATAAACAGGCCCTAGGCTTGCATATCACATTTTATTCTATAATAATGACTGTATAAATAACCAGTTATTATTGTGGTGATGAAGAAGTTTATTCACATAGACATGGATTGCTTTTATGCAGCAGTAGAGATGCGAGATAATCCAAAACTTGCATGTGTACCGCTTGCTATTGGAGGCAATAGCCGACGAGGCGTGCTCTCAACCGCTAACTATATAGCTAGAGAGTATGGTGTGCGCTCGGCTATGTCGAACTATCATGCTAAACAATTATGCCCCGATTTAGTTATTGTCCCAGGGCGCATGGCTGTATACAAAGAAGCTTCAAACCAAATACGTGAAGTATTTAGCCGCTATACAGACTTAATTGAACCCCTTTCTTTAGACGAAGCCTACCTAGATGTAACAGACAGCACCGCTTGTAAAGGCAGTGCCACACTTATTGCACAGCAAATAAGAGCCGATATTTACAATACTACAGGGCTCACTGCATCAGCTGGTATTGCACCGATTAAATTTATTGCCAAAATAGCCAGTGACGAAAATAAACCGAATGGTCAATTTGTCGTTTTGCCTGATGAGGTCGATGACTTTTTAGCGCAATTACCGCTTGGGAAAATTCCAGGAGTGGGCAAAGTAACGCTCGAAAAGCTAAATTTAAAAGGCTTATATACCGGCAAGGATGTACGTGAAAAAGGCGTTAACTGGATGCAGCAACATGTGGGTAATTTTGGTGTGTCGCTTTATCAAAAATGTGCAGGTGA
The DNA here is from genome assembly GCF_000497995.1 of Pseudoalteromonas sp. TB25. Classification (NCBI taxonomy): domain Bacteria; kingdom Pseudomonadati; phylum Pseudomonadota; class Gammaproteobacteria; order Alteromonadales; family Pseudoalteromonadaceae; genus Pseudoalteromonas; species Pseudoalteromonas sp. TB25. The sequence continues at coordinate 4,224 of NZ_AUTI01000268.1, read as the reverse complement.
GTATGTTGGTAAAGTATCCACAGATCGTATAAGAAAATCGCTGAGTGTTGAACATACCTACGAGTACAACAAAACAAGTTTGCAAGAGTGCTTAGATGAGCTGCCAAGGTTGTTAGACGAATTAGTTTTAAGGCTTAATAAACAGCAGTTACGAAACCGTATTAATAAATTGAGTGTTAAGGTGAAGTTTGCAAATTTTGTAGTGACCTCTGCCGATCAGGTATACCACGAGCTCAACACAGAAATATTTGTTCAACTACTTACTAAGGCCTACCAGCGTGGGCTACAACAGCCTGTAAGATTACTTGGCATAGGCGTTGGCATTAAAAACGAGCCAGAGCAAAACTTCCAACTTAGTATTCTCGATTAAGCTGTAAAGCCTGTAACTCCAAGTTGCCATTTATTGATAGGTTATGTGATTAGCTCATCGCTCCTTGCTGGTCTTCAATATTTAAATCGACGATAATAGGGGCTTATGTTTTCTAACAGGACCTTATTTATGGCATACCCTCAAGCGGTTAGTGCAAGCCTTGAATGCACATCTCATGATGCGCTTATTATTATTAGTAATGACTTTTCTCAGTTACCAAATAACTCATTACGTGATGCTATTTTAGCTCAAGCAAACGTAGATTCTCGCATCGGTAAGCAAGTTACTTTATTAGTAATTGAAAACAAGCGCGTTGTACTTGCGCCAACCGGTCCGTTAAATAGAGATTACGACGACGTGCGTCGTTATTTTGATGCTGCTAAATTAGCAATTAACGAAGCAAAAGCGTCGGGCAGTGTTAACCCAGCATTATTTTTAACAAATTTAAATGGCGATAGCCGTTATCAGCATGCTTTAGAAGTTGCTTATTTAGGCGCTTGCCAAGCCTTAT
>NZ_AUTI01000268.1:0-3333 GCF_000497995.1 Pseudoalteromonas sp. TB25 | reverse complement strand
GCAGCCATTAGAAGCGCGTGAATATCACGGTGAAAGCATTGAACCAATTACACAGATTGGTTTAGTTGGCGCGAGCGAGCAAACTATTAAAGCTGTTAATGCAATTGCAGCAGGCCAATATGCAGCGCGTGACCTGTGTGGTACTGAACCTGAGCGTATGGCTCCCCCACGTTTTGCTGATTACTGCGTTGAATTGTTTAAAGGCTCAAACATTGCGGTTGACGTAATTGATGATATTGCAGCTATTGATAAAAACTACCCAATGCTAAGTACAGTTGCTCGCGCATCGTATGCAGTTGAGCGCCATCACCCACGAGTTGTTAAGCTTGAATATGTACCAGAGGGCGAAATTACTCGCACACTTATGTTTGTAGGTAAGGGCCTTGTATACGATACAGGCGGTGCAGATTTAAAAGTAGGCGGCCATATGGCAGGCATGAGCCGTGATAAAGGCGGCGCAGCTTCTGTTGCGGGCTTTATGAAAGCCGTTGCTGATTATCAGCCTAAAGGCGTTAAAGTGGTCTCGTACTTAGCTGTTGTTCGCAACTCTATTGGCTCAGATTGTTTTGTGCCAGATGAAATTATTACTAGCCGTGAAGGTGTTCGTGTACGTATTGGTAATACCGATGCAGAAGGGCGTTTAGCAATGGGCGACCTGCTTAGCGAAATGAAAGATTTAGCTAAAGGTGAGATTAACCCAACGCTGTTTACTGTTGCTACATTAACGGGTCATGCGGCACGTGCAATGGGTCCTTACGGTGCGTATGTTGAAAATGGTCCAGCTCGTAGTGCTGGTGTTTCACGTCAAATAGCTGACCTTGGAGATTTGTGGGCCGATGGCGCTGAAGTATCGCGTTCACGCCGTGAAGACTACGACTTTATTAAACCACGTACGCTAGCTGACGATGTTTTATCTAGCAATAACGCAGCATCTGCCGTTACTGCTCGTGGACATCAGTTCCCTATGGCGTTTATGGCTATTGTTGGTGGGCTTGATAAGCACGGTAATGACTCTGCACAGCCTCTACCTTATGTTCATATGGATATAGCAGGTAGCGGTGTTGAAGGCGGTGATTGGCAGCATGGTAAGCCAACAGCTGCATCAGTAACGAGCTTGTTTGCACGTTATTGTTTGTAAGCTAAAAACTTACATGTAATAAAAAAGCCCTGTTAATTCAGGGCTTTTGCATTTTATGAGAACGCTATCGATTAATCTAATTTAAAACGATTAACTACGCTCGAAAGACCTTCGCTACTTTGTTTGAGATTATCACTGGCATCGGTAAGCTGCTTAGTATTATTTAATGATTGCTCAGTTGATTGAGATAGCTCATTTATACGCAAATTAACCTCGTCGGCAGCTTGCGTTTGTTGCTCTGTGGCACGTGCTATTTGGCTGTTCATTTCGGTAATAATTGAAACAAGTCGTTCTATTTCATTAAGTGAAGTATTGGCAGATGACGCCTGCTCTACGGTAGAAACTGAAAGTGCTTGGCTTGATTTAACTGCTTCTACTGCTGCTTTTGCACCTTCTTGTAGTTTAGTGATCATGGTTTGAATTTCGTCAGTACTTTGCCCTGTACGACTGGCCAATGTTCTTACTTCATCAGCAACAACAGCAAATCCTCGACCATGCTCTCCTGCGCGAGCAGCTTCAATGGCAGCGTTTAATGCCAGTAAGTTTGTCTGTTCTGATATGCTTCTTATTACATCAAGCACAGATCCTATATTATGGCTCTCGTTGGCTAAATCTTCTGTTACACGGCTGACTGTTTCAATGTTGCTTGAGAGTGTTTCTATTGCTGTAATTGTTTGCGCAACCACATTTTTACCCGTTGATGCATTTTGTGCTGCATCCTTAGCTGCTTGCTCTGCGGCTTCANGGCTCACATCGTGTATTTGGTGAGTCATTTGCTCCATGGCAGCTGCAACTTGGGTTGAACTATCGTTTTGAAGCTCAATAAATGAGTGGCTTGTTCTACTTGAGTCGTCAACTGTATGCGCATGTTCGCTTACATCGTTTGCACTTTGTGCTACATGAACAAGTGACTCTCGCATTTTTAGAGCAAATAAATTAAATGAACGTGATAGTTCAGATATTTCATCATTACCGGATTCATTTAATTTACGAGTTAAATCGCCTTCGCCTTGAGAAATGTCTTTCATCATATCGGCTGCTAAGCGAGTCGGTATTAAAATACTCTTACCTATAAAGTAACTAAGTAAAATAACAGCAATAATCATAATTATTGCACTGATGACTATAAGGTTACGTTGCTCGCTAAATGCTTCGTCAATTGAATCAAGGTAAACACCCGAGCCAATAATCCACTGCCATTGATTAAAACCTTTAACAAATGCGATTTTTTCAACCGGTTTATCTTTACCTGGTTTTGGCCATTTATAAGGGATAAATCCCTCGCCAGAGCGTTTAACTATATTTACCATATCAACAAACAATGCTTTGCCGTCAGGGTCCTTGTTATTAGTTAAATCTTTTCCATCAAGCGCAGGTTTTATAGGGTGCATAACCATTGTTGGCTGGTAATTGTTAATCCAAAAGTAATTGGTTTTGTCGTAGCGCAGTGCTTTTATTGCATTAAGTGCTTGTGATTGAGCTTGTTGTTGAGTGAGAGTGTTATCTTGTTCAAGCGCATAATAGTGCTCGATTATACTGTACGCCGTTTCTACTACATTTTGTGTTTTTATGTATTGCTCGTCTTTTAGCGAACTATATTGATGAGTTAGGCTCGATATACTAAGTATTATTAGTCCAAATACAACGATGGCTATTAACAGTGAAAAACGCTGGGATATACTAAAACTTCGTAGATTAGGCATACATTTATCCTCAAAAAGTGTGCGCTTTAGCGCATAGAATAAGCGTAGCTAAAAAAAGAGTTTAATCTAGGCTTAACGCCTATTAATGCAAAAAAAAGGCTGATTTATCAATCAGCCTTTAGTCTGTTATTACTTTACTTGCTTATTTAACGTCAAAATGGCGATTAAAGAAGTTTGTAATTGTTTGATGCAAGTGTGTTTGCACTTGTTTACCGCGTAGGCTGTGCTTAGAGCCTGGGTAGGTCATCATTTCAAACTGCTTTTCGTTATCTTGCAGCTGTTTAAACAACTTAGTTGAATGCGTAAACAATACGTTGTCATCAGCCATTCCATGGTAAATCATTAATGGGCCTTTTAAGCCATCAGCATATGGAAATACTGCGCTGTCTTCATAGCCTTTAGCATTTGTATCGGGGTGACCTAAATAACGCTCTGTGTAATGTGTATCGTATAGAGCCCAATCGGTTACTGGAGCACCTGATACGCCGGCTT
>NZ_AUTI01000267.1:0-35593 GCF_000497995.1 Pseudoalteromonas sp. TB25 | reverse complement strand
CTAGCTTATTTGCTCGTTCACACTATACACCGGTTCGATTTAACGATGAGCTTTCTAGTAAAGTGTACGATCGTTATATCGAATCCCTTGATTTTAATAAAAGCGTTTTCTTAGCCAGCGATATCGCCTCATTTGAGCAATATCGTGATGACTTTGATAACGCTATTACTACCGGTAAATTAGACTTTACGTTTGATATTTTTAACTTAAGTCTTAAACGCCGTTTTGAACGTTACGAGTATTCACTTACTCTGCTTGAAAAAGAGATGACGTTTGATAAAGAAGATGAATACTTTTTTGACCGTGAAGATTCAGCATGGCCTGCGTCACAAGCTGAGCTTGATGAAATTTGGCGTGAGCGTGTAAAGTACGACGCACTGCGTTTAAAAATGACGGGTAAAGATTGGGAAGGCATTAAAGAGGTGCTGACCAAACGCTACAAAAATGCAGAAAAACGTTTAGTACAATCAAATTCAGAAGATGCTTTTCAAATTGTTATGAATTCGCTAGCACGCAGTATTGAGGCGCATACGTCTTATTTATCGCCACGTCGTGCAGAGCAATTCAAAATGGATATGGACTTAGAGCTTGAGGGCATTGGTGCCGTATTAAGCCCTGATGAAGATTACACTGTTATTCGCAGCTTAGTGCCGGGAGGCCCTGCAGATAAAACAGATCAAATTAAAGCTGATGATCGCATTATTGGTGTTGCTCAAGATGGCGAAGAGTTTGTAGATGTAATTGGCTGGCGTTTAGATGACGTAGTTGATTTAATTAAAGGTCCTAAAGGGACTAAAGTACGTTTACAGTATTTAAAAGGTGTTGATGCTCACGGCGCTCCGAAAGTTGTAGAAATCACTCGCGATAAAATTCGACTTGAAGATAGAGCGGCTAAATCAGAAGTATTTGAAGCAAAATATTCTGATTTAACAAGTAAAATTGGGGTGATTGAAATTCCTGGCTTTTACAATAATCTTTCGAAAGATGTAAAAGTAGAACTTGCTAAGCTTAAAGAAGAAAAGGTTGATGGTATTATTATCGACTTGCGCCAAAATGGTGGTGGTTCATTATATGAAGCAACACAATTGTCAGGTTTATTTTTTGACCAAGGCCCAGTTGTTCAAATTCATACCTTAAATAACCGTATAGAAGAGCAAAAAGATCGTGATGGTATAACTTACTATGACGGCCCTTTAACTGTGTTAGTTGATCGTTACAGTGCATCTGCTTCTGAAATATTCGCAGCAGCAATGCAAGATTACGGTCGCGCTGTAATTATTGGTGAGCAAACATTTGGTAAGGGTACTGTACAGCAGCACAAAGGCTTAGGCCGTGCTTATGACCTATACGATAATGCGCTAGGCAGTGTACAGTATACTATTGCTAAGTTTTATCGTATTAACGGTGGTAGCACGCAACATAAAGGTGTTATCCCTGATATTTCGTTTCCATCAGCAATTGATCCTGCACAGTGGGGCGAAAGTAAGCAAGATAATGCACTTCCTTGGGACAGCATTGTTAAAGCGAAATATAAAAAACTAGGTAATCTAACACCTATTATTACGTACCTTGAAAAACAACACGAAGTACGAATTAAATCAGAGCCAGAATTTGGTTATGTATTTAATGACATTACCTTATACAACGAAGAGAAAGACCGTAAAACTATCTCTTTAGTTGAAGCAGACCGTATTAAAGAAAAAGATGAAGGTGAAGCACGTGCACTTGTACGTACTAACGAACGTCTTAAGCGTTTAGGTAAAGATCCGGTAGAAAACTTAGACGATATACCAGAAGTAATCGAAGAGCTTGACCCATTTTTGGAAGAGGCTGCATTAATTACTCAAGATTATATTAATTATGGTCGTATAGCTAAGAAGTAATAACTGGTTTTACCTCTGTAAAAAAGGCGCATTGGCGCCTTTTTTACTACCTAAAATTTACTAAATTGTTATAATCTTCGATTACATAAAGTTGAGCTGGATTAATGACGCTCAATTAATGCGCTTTACGTGCTAAAAATAATAATTAAACACACAGCAAGTGTGTGTAGGAGTCTCTATTTTGAAGCCATTGGAAGATAAACCAATCAAACCCGCCTCGTTTTTTGATGCATTAATTCCTATCTCTGTATTAATCTGTTTACTTGGCGCGGCTGTATACTTATTCGGTGACAACTCTTCATCCGGTCCTAACCAAATAGCACTTTTATTTGCCACTTTTGCAGCGGCTTTAATTGGTCTTAAAAACGGTTACACATGGAAAAAATTAGAACAAGCTATGATAGAAGGCATAACGCTTTCAATTGGTGCTATTTTAATTTTACTTATGGTAGGTGCATTAATTGGTACCTGGCTACTTTCTGGGACTGTACCAACTCTAATTTATTATGGCTTACAAGTTATAAATCCAAGTTGGTTTTATGCAGCGAGTTGTTTAATTTGTGGCATTGTAGCAATGAGTATTGGTAGTTCTTGGACCACGGCTGCTACGATAGGTGTTGCTTTATTAGGTGTTGCTACGGGTCTTGGACTTGAGCAAACAGTAACCGCAGGTGCAGTTATATCTGGCGCGTACTTTGGTGATAAGCTAAGCCCGCTGTCAGAAACAACCAATCTGGCACCAGCAGTTGTTGGCGCTGATTTGTTTGAGCATATTCAACATATGCTGTGGACGACAGTACCGAGTTTTGTAATTGCACTGATTATATTTATATTCATGGGGTTTAATGCAACAGCTTCAAGCGAAGCAGGGCGCATTGATGAAATAACGGCTATTTTACAGCAAAACTTTAATATTGGTTTTGAAATGCTGATCCCGTTAATCGTACTTTTAGTTTTAGCTATTAAAAAAATGCCAGCATTTCCTGCTATCTCAATTGGTGCTGTTGTGGGCGCTGTTTGGGCTATGTTGTTTCAGTCTGATCTAATTGCTAGCCAAATTGATGTTTCTCAAGGACAGTTAGTAGGTTACTTTAAGCTTGTTTGGACGACGTTTTTTGATGGTTTTAGTATAAGCACAGGTGATGATAAAATGAACTCGCTGCTTAGTGGTGGCGGTATGTCAGGAATGCTTACAACTACGTGGTTGATTATGACTGCACTGATGTTTGGTGCCATCATGGAAAAAACGGGTCTTCTGGACATTTTTGTTAAAAGCATACTTAAAATAGCTAAAAGTACGGGTTCATTAATTACAGCAACAATTGCAACCTGTATTGGTACAAACGTTATAGCAGCCGATCAGTATATCGCGATTGTTGTACCTGGACGTATGTTTAAAGATGAATACGAAAAACGTGGTTTGAAGCCTGTTAACTTATCTCGTACATTGGAAGATGGCGGTACAATTACCAGCCCACTAATTCCATGGAACACGTGTGGCGCATATATGCAAAGCGTTTTACTAATAAATCCTTTTGATTATGCACTCTACGCTTTCTTTAACTTAATTAACCCTGTTTTAGCGGTGGTTTATGCCTACTTGGGCATTAAAATTTTACGTATTAAGCCAAAACAATCCGCCTAATTTTAAACAGCTCCTTTTAACTTAAAAGGAGCTGTTTTGGAGTATCTATGACTGAATCAAGTAAACCTCAAGCACAATATCTTAAAGACTATAAAGCTCCTGATTTTTTAATTGACCACACAGAGCTAACCTTTGACTTACAGCCATTATCAACCAAAGTAAGCTCTTTGCTAACGCTTACGCGTGTTGGTGATAAAAAAGCACCTTTAGTGCTTGATGGTATTGATTTACGCTTACTGTCTTTATCTATTGATACGGTTGATATAACTGATTATGAAATTATTGGCGAGCAGCTAATAATCAATAACCTACCGGATAGTTGCCAATTAAGTATTGTGACCGAGATATCACCTGAGACAAATACTTCTTTAGAAGGTTTATATTTATCGGGCGGTGCGTATTGCACACAGTGCGAAGCGCAGGGATTTAGAAAAATCACTTATTACATGGATCGCCCTGACGTACTTGCCACGTTTGATGTAACTATTATTGCCGATAAAAAGTATCTACAACTTCTTTCTAATGGTAATCAAGTAGATAGCGGTGAAACATCAGATGGTCGTCATTTTGTGAAATGGCAAGACCCATTTAAAAAGCCGAGCTATTTATTTGCACTTGTAGCGGGCGATTTTGATGTTTTAAAAGATACGTACACGACTAAAAGCGGCAAAGACGTAGAGTTAGCATTATTTGTTGATAAGGGGAATTTATCTAAAACACCTCATGCTATTGCTTCACTTAAAAAAGCAATGCAATGGGATGAAGAACGCTTTAATTTAGAGTATGACCTTGATATTTATATGATTGTTGCCGTCGATTTTTTCAACATGGGCGCGATGGAAAATAAAGGGCTAAACGTTTTTAATAGTAAATGTGTATTAGCCAATCAAGAAACAGCGACAGACAAAGACTACTATACGATTGAATCTATTGTAGGGCACGAATATTTTCATAACTGGACGGGCAATCGTGTAACGTGCCGAGATTGGTTTCAGTTATCGCTAAAAGAAGGATTAACTGTATTTAGAGACCAAGAGTTTAGTAGTGATTTAGGTTCTCGTGCACTTAACCGAATTGATGCTGTTAAAGTAATGCGTACGCATCAGTTTAGCGAAGATGCAGGCCCTATGGCTCACCCAATTCGCCCTGAGAAAGTTATTGAAATGAATAACTTTTATACAGTAACTGTATACGATAAAGGTGCTGAAGTTATCCGTATGATGCACACATTACTGGGTGAAACTAACTTTCAAAAAGGGATGACGCTTTACTTTGAGCGCCACGATGGGCAAGCAGTTACATGTGATGACTTTGTATGTGCGATGAGCGATGCATCAGGTGTTGATTTAGAGCAATTTAAACAATGGTACAGCCAATCAGGTACACCGCGTTTAAATGCAATTCAAGAATTTGATAGCAGCTCAAATACATACACTTTGACAATCGAGCAAACAGCGCCAGCTAATCAGCCAGAGAATAAAAAGCTTCATATACCTTTTGCTATTGAACTACTTGATGCGAATGGGGAAAGTATTGCTCTGCAATATAATGGTAAAAAACTAGATCATGTGCTTGATGTAACAAGTACGACTCAAACATTTAGCTTTGATAATATCTTAGAAAAGCCCGTTGCGGTTTTACTCGAAGATTTTTCTGCACCTTGTATTTTAAATCAGCAAACAACAGAGCCCGAACTATTACATATTATGCGTTTTGCACGCAGTGATTTTTCACGTTGGGATGCACAACAGCAGCTATTTATTAAAGCGATTAAATCTCAGATTACCGATACGACTAATAGCGAGTTAAGCAGCGAAATTATAAATGCGCTACGTGTACTTATAAACACAAAAGAGGGCGATTTAGCCTTAATTGCAGAGCTGTTTAAACTGCCAAGTTTTGATACATTAGCCGCTGAATTTGAAGTAATACTTGTTGATGAGATTATTGAAATAACAGAAAAGTTCGAGCAACAAATTGCTGACGAACTTGCTGATGAACTGCTTAGTTGTTACGAATCTCTTGAAGATGATGGCAGTATAAGTGCAAGCTCCGTTGCTAAGCGCGCTTTAAAACAAATATGCTTGCATTATTTGGCTAAAACTCAAAAGCCAGAGGCTGTAAGCTTTATTAAAGAAGCCGCAAGTTCTACTAATATGACCAATGTACTTGGTGCACTAAGCGCAGTGGTAAAAGCATCCCACCCTTTACAAGAAGAGCTTTTGAGTCATTTTGATAGTCAATGGCGCCATGATGTTTTAGTGATGGATAAGTGGTTTGCACTGCAAGCTATGCAATCAGGCAATAATGCTATAGACAATATTAAGGCACTTTACGAACATCCGTGTTTTGATTTTTCAAACCCGAATCGTGTACGTGCACTTGTAGGAAGCTTTAGTCACTTTAATACAGCACAATTTCATCGTTCAGACGCCCAAGGTTATACGTTGTTAGGTGACTTATTAATAAAACTTAATGCAATTAATCCACAAAATGCGTCTCGTATGTTAACACCGTTCATGTCATGGAAACGTTACGATGATGTTCGCTCTCAAGCAATGAAACTGCAATTACAACGCTTAGCTAATCTAGATGGGCTAAGTGCTGATTTGTATGAAAAGGTTGAAAAAGCGCTCGTATAAATGATTGAGTATTATTTTACCTTAAGATTGAGCTATAACGAGTGCATGGATTACTACCATGGCCGTTTTAGCTCTTTACAAGTTGTAGAAGATGGCGGGAAAACGGTACGTTTTTCTGCTAATCATTTAAGACCTTTTATTACCAGCCTAGGTATAAGAGGGCGTTTTAGAATATTATTAACCCCCGAAAATAAATTCATTCGTATTGAGCGCGTGGCTTAGCTCCCTGTTTTCATGTTATAAAAGCATAAAAATATTGTCTTTTTGTTAATTTCAATTTGTCCTATTGTTAAATTACGTGTATAAATTATCTGGTACGACGTCTTACCAATACGTAAGCGTCAACCAGAATAAGAAATATATGACAGATTGAATGCGACTATTTGTAATTTCAATGATTCGCTTCTATCGTTACGATGACACTAAAAACAATAACTTGATCACACAAAATGACCCGCGACAGGGGGGAACCAAAATGATAAGAAGATCGCTTTTTGTTAAAAATAAAATCGCTATAGGTTTAGCAGCCNGTTTAGGTTTATCTGCAGCCAGTACTCAAGCTGTAACATTTGAAGCTGGGGGTTTTGATATTACCTTCGACTCAACCTTTTCATATGGGCAAAGCGTCCGTGTAGAAGACAGGGACTTTAACTTAATTGGTAAAAGTAATAATCCAGCTTTTGACTGGACAGGTTACAACCCTGCACTAAGTAACACTATTTACTCATCACAAGATGTATGGGCACAACCCGGCTCTTACTCAAACAATGGTGATGCGGGTAATTTAAATTTTGACAGTGGTGACTCATTCTCAAAACTATTGAAGGGAACACACGACCTTTCAATAAATAAAGATAATTATGGTTTGTTTACACGTTTTATGTACTTTTATGATTTTGCGTTGATGGATGGCGATCGCGCTTATTCAAACCCAACTTCTGGTGAAGGTGTTGACCCGTGTGACGATAAAGATACAAAAGAGCAAAGCTGTGCAGATATCCGTTTACTAGATGCATACGTTTGGGCTAATTTTGATTTAAACGACGGGAATAACCCATTATCAATTCGCTTAGGTCAGCAAGTAGTTAACTGGGGTGAAAGTACGCTTATATCTCATGGTATTAACGTAAACCCAGTTGATATTGACCGATTAAAAGCACCAGGCGCTGAGCTTAAAGAAGCATTTATACCAATCGGTATGCTTTGGGCATCGCTTGGTATTACTGAAAATATTACGCTTGAAGGTTTCTACCAATATCAATGGCAAGAAACGCGTCTACCAGCAGCTGGCACGTATTTTTCTACTAATGACTTTGCTGCAGAAAATGGTTACCAACAAAATGTTCAGTTAGGCTTTACGTCTAATCCTGATATTGATGTTGCTTTTTTAACGGATAGTTTAAATAACTTAACATCTGACTTTGCACTAGCAACAGCTGCTCAAGGAATTGATCCTTCAAGTGCCGAAGGGAGTGCTTTATTAGCTCAAATGTACCTTGCATATCCAACTAAAGTTGCTTTAAAAGGTAAAGGGGATAATGGTAAAACAGAACCTGAAGATGGCGGTCAGTACGGTCTTCGTTTAGGGGTGTTTTTACCTGAGTTTAATGATACTGAAATTGCGTTATACCATGTGAACTACCACAGTCGTCGTCCGCTTATCTCTGGTCGCGTATCAAACTTTTCAAACGAAGCAATTGCGCAAGATTTAGCGATGATTATGACGACAGAAATTACCTCTGATAATGTTGCTGATTTAACTGCCTTTTCTAAAGCTGAAAACGACTACCCAGAAGATATTAAACTATACGGTTTGAGCTTTAACACCACTATTGGTGAAACAGCTTTTGCGGGTGAATTTGCTTTTCGTCAAGACGAGCCTCTGCAAATTGATGATGTTGAGCTTTTGTATGCAGCGATGCCTGAGCAATTAGCGGTTGCTGGTATCCGTCCTGATTTTGCGGGTATTTCACAAATGAGTTTAGGCGACGACATCAGTGTTGTAGGACCTGGTCAAGTTGCTCAAGGGTATATTGAACGTAATACATCACAATTACAGTTTACTGCAACACATTTATTTGGCCCTTCATTAGGGGCTGATAGTTGGGCTGTTGTTGGTGAAGTGGGTGCTGTAAAAATTCATAACATGCCTGAATACGACGAGATGCGTTTAAACGTATCGGGTACTGGGCGAAGTGGCGTTATTACTGGGCCTGGCACAACTGATTACACTACATTGCAACTTGGTCTTTCAAATGGTGCAGAGCAAAAATCATTTGCTACTGCATCTTCTTGGGGATATCGCTTAATTGCTAAAGGTGATTATTATGACCTTTACGATGGTATTAATTTCTCTCCTCGTTTTGTATTTTCTCATGACGTAAATGGTAATACACCAGATCCTATGTTCTTATTTATTGAAGACCGTAAATCTTTAGGTGCGACCATGAACTTTAACTACCAAAATGCGTGGTCACTTGACGTGAGCTACAACTCGTTTTGGGGCGGCGGCGATATTAATACTTTCTCAGATCGCGATTACGTTTCTTTTAACTTAAAATATTCTATTTAGGGGTAACATTACTATGATTAAAAAACCTACCCTCATTGCTACTGCTTTTTGTAGCTTATTTGCAAGCAGTGCTGCTTTGGCAAAAATGAGCGCAGTTGAGGTAGCTCAATTAGGTCAAAACTTAACGCCATTAGGCGCAGAAAAAGCGGCGAATGCTGATGGCTCTATTCCAGCATGGAATAATGGCATTATATCTGCTCCAGCAGGCTATGAACCGGGTATGCATCACCTTGACCCATTTTCAACTGATAAAGTGCTATTCACTATTGATAAAAATAATATTGAAAAGTACAAAGCAAATTTAAGTCCGGGTCAAATTGCTTTATTTGAAGCATATCCAGATACATTTAAAATGCCAGTGTATGAAACACGTCGCTCAGCGTCTTATCCTCAGTTTGTTTATGACGCAACTAAAAAGTTTGCACCAACAGCTGAATTAGTTGAAGGCGGAAATGGTATTAAAAATACGGCAATTGGTATTCCTTTCCCTATTCCTAAAACGGGTTTAGAGACAATTTGGAATCACTTATTACGTTACCGTGGGCAGTCTATTGAACGTTTTGGTGGTCAAGCAGCTCCAACAGCGTCAGGCTCTTATAACTATGTTGGCTTTGATGAGCAGTTATTAGTTAAATATTCAGATCCGAGTGCAACACCCGCAGAGCTGCAAGACTCAAACATTTTGTTTAAGTTTAAACAAAGTGTTACAGAGCCTGCACGTTTAGCTGGTACAGCGCTGCTTGTTCATGAAACGATGGACCAAATATTAACGCCACGCCAAGCATGGACTTACAACTCGGGACAACGTCGCGTTCGTCGTGCACCTAATGTTGCATATGATGCACCAGGAACAGCAGCGGATAGCTTACGTACTACTGATGACTTTGACATGTTCAATGGCTCACCTAATCGTTACAACTGGACGTTGAAAGGTAAGCAAGAATTATACATTCCTTACAACAGCTATAAGCTTCATAGTGATAAGTTAGAATACGATGACATTTTAATGCCTGGCCACATAAACCCAGAGCATACACGCTACGAAAAACACCGTGTTTGGGTTGTTGAAGCTAACTTAAAAGACGATACACGCCATATCTATAAAAAACGTGTGTTTTACATTGATGAAGATAGCTGGCAAGTACAGGTTACGGATATTTATGATAACCGCGACCAACTTTACCGTGTAGCAATGGCTTATGGCCTTAACTACTACGAAGTACCTACTCAGTGGAGTACGCTTGAAGTTTATCATGATTTAAATTCACGTCGTTATTTAGCAATTGGTCTAGATAACCAAGAAAAAATGTACGATTTTTCACAATCGTTTAACGATAACGAATTTACGTCAAGCGCATTACGTCGCGCAGGTAGATAGTTAGAAGTTAGGCACTTAACGTATGTTAAGTGCCTTTTCCTTTCACATCGCGTTTGTCTTATACCAAATCGCGCAACGCTTTCCTCAGTATATAAAGACAAACAATTCTCTCGTTCAAGGCGATTAAAATTTATGAAGTATTTAGTATATGCCAGCCTGATCATAAGTGGTGCGAGTGTTGCTCAGGATGCTCCTGAAAATGCAATCAGTGCAATTAAAGCAGATAAAACCCTACTTACTGATATAACAAACACAGGTAACGGGCTAATTGCAGTAGGCAAGCATGGTACCGTTATTAAAAGTGACACTGGTAATAAATGGCAACAAGCTGAACTTGTACCGACTCAAGTGCTATTAACAGCTGTTGACTTTAGTGATGAAAATAATGGCTGGGCATGTGGACACGATGCCACCATTATTAATACTACCGATGGTGGTATTAATTGGCAGTTACAACAAGTTAAACCAGAACTAGATAAACCCTGCCTTGATATCCTATTTGAAGATGATTTAAAAGGTTTTGCAGTGGGCGCCTATGGTATGTTTTATCAAACCACCGACGGTGGTAAACATTGGCAAAAGCGCTTTTTAGATTCGCTACTTTTTAGTGATGATCGTGATTACTTAAACGATTTAAAAGAAAATGACCCCGAAGGATACGAAGCCGAAACTGCTTCAATTTTACCGCACTTTAATCGAATCGAAAAAACAGATAATGGTTTAATGCTGGTTGGTGAGATGGGCTTGATGGCCAGAAGCATTGATGATGGTCAAACTTGGCAAAGGATAGAAGAAATTTATCCTGGGTCATTCTTTGCAGTTGCATCAGATAGCACACAAGAAATTGTGGCAGGGCTTCGAGGTAATGTTTTTGCAAAGCAAAATGGTGAACAGCAGTGGCAGCATTTCGAAAATGTAAAAACTGCGACGATCAACAACATCATTAATTATAATAACAAACAATGGCTTATGCTTGCCAACAGTGGCGTTATTTTTCATCTTCAAGATGGGTTACTCACCCATGAGCAGCTTGCTGACGGTAAAGCGATTCTTGATGGTGTAATTTTAGATAACAGGCTGATCATGGCTACAGAAGATGGCATTAAAGTGAAGGAGTTAACCCCTTAATGCATAAACTACTCGATTTTATTGAAAAGGCGATTTTTAGACATCGCTTAATTATGCTTATAAGTTTTGCACTTATAACCTGTTTACTTGTATTCAAAGCGACTCAAATTCAATTAGATGCATCGTTTAATAAAAATATCCCGTTAAACCACGATTATATGAAAGTGTATACCAAGCATGAAAAGCAGTTTGGTGGTGCAAACAGTATTTTGATTTCGGTGTGTGATGACAGTGGTGATATATTTAATCCAGAGTTCTTTACCCAATTAAAAGCGGTTCACGATCAGCTTTATTTCATTCCTGGCGTAAATCGTCCATTAGTTAACTCAATATTTTCACCCAGTGCTCGTTTTGTTGAAGTAGTGGAGGATGGCTTTGCCGGTGGCCCAATTATTCCTGCTAACTTTAAAGCAGATAAGCGTGGTTTAGGTGTAGTAAAGGAAAACATTGAAAAAGCAAAAGTTGTAGGACGTATGATTGCCAGCGATTATTCGTGTGCAATGGTAACGGCTCAACTTTTAGAAACAGATCCCCAAACACAACAAAAATTAGACACATTAGCTTTTGCACAAAAACTAGAAAGTGATTTAAGAGAGCCTTTAAGTACAGACAAAGTAAGTATTCATATTATTGGCTTTGCAAAAATGGCTGGTGATATAGCTGAAGGCGCAAAAGGGGTAGTCGTATTTTTTGCCATTGCTATCGCCTTTACCTTTATTATGGTTTGGCTATTTTGTGGCAGTTTAAAGCTAACTATTTTGCCTATCGCGTGTTCTATTATTGCCGTTATTTGGCAATTAGGCCTGCTTTCAAGTTTAGGGTTTGGACTAGACCCTATGTCTATTTTGGTGCCGTTTTTAGTCTTTGCTATAGGTGTAAGCCATGGTGTGCAGATGATTAATGCTATTGGCAAAACAGTAGGTGAAGGAAAAAGTACGCGAATTTGTTGTCAGTCAAGTTTCAGGGCTTTATTAATACCTGGTGGTATTGCACTGCTTTCAGATACCGTAGGCTTTTTAACATTACTTACTATTGATATTGGTATTATTCGCGAACTTGCTATTACAGCGAGTTTAGGTGTAGCAGTAATTATATTTACAAATTTAATTTTGCTGCCAGTTTGGGCGTCGTACATGAACTTTGAAAACAGTGTACATATTCAATCTGGTGATGCTGAGAAGCCTAATATACTTGATAAGATCAGAGACATTTTAGTAAAAGCAACCGATCCTAAAATCGCTAAAATGATTATCGGTTTTACCCTTGTTTTATTTGCTCTAGGATACTGGCAAGCAGATAAAATGCGTATAGGTGACTTACACGCAGGCGCGCCATCTCTGCATCAAGATGCCCGTTATAACCAAGACACGTTTTTAATTTCGGATAAGTACACTATCTCGTCTGATATTTTAAAAGTAATTGTAGAGGCGTATCCTGCAGCATGTACTGAGCATGATGTGATGGAGCGTATAAGCCGTTTTCAATACAAAGTTGAGAATGTGGCCGGTGTGCAGTCTGCTGTAAGTTTGAGCTCTGTAGCTCAATCGGTTAACGCGGGCTACAACGAAGGCAATTTAAAATGGCAGAGTTTGCCACGAAATTCAGCAAGCTTAGTACAGTCAACGTCTCGAGTTGAAACTAGTACAGGCTTACTTAACGGTGATTGTTCAGTTATGCCAGTGATTATATTCTTAGATGATCATAAAGCACAAACTATCGATACCGTAATTAAGAGTGTTAAGCAATTTGCCCAAGAAGAGGGCACTGAAAAACTAGCATTTAAATTAGCGTCAGGACCTGTGGGCGTAATGGCAGCTACTAATGAGTCTGTATCAGAAGCACAAATACCCATGATGCTTTACGTTTATGGTGCCGTTATTATTTTATGTTTAATGAGCTTTAGAAGCGTAAAAGCAACAGTAGCCGTGGTATTACCGCTTTATATTGTATCAACCCTTGCCCAAGCACTTATGGTACAGCTGGAAATAGGCTTAACAGTTTCTACTTTACCTGTAATTGCATTAGGTGTAGGTATTGGTGTTGATTACGGTATTTATATACTGTCGTCGATGATGGGGCAGCTTAAGCAAAACGTACCGCTTAGTGTTGCTTATCGAAATGCGCTTGTTGAGCGTGGCAGCGCGGTTCTATTTACTGGTATTACATTAGCTATTGGTGTGAGCACTTGGATATTCTCAGATCTTAAATTCCAAGTTGATATGGGTATACTATTAACCTTCATGTTTTTAGTGAATATGTTAGGTGCAGTGTTGTTATTACCCGCAATTGGTAGCCTTCTCTGGACTGACCAGAAAAAATAATGTGAATACTTTTGCTCCTAAATGGCCAGTAATGGCCATTTATATCTATATTTTGTGAATAGATGACCAAATAGCTGAAATGCTTAAAATGTTTTCATCGAAAAGGCTGTTTATTAGCTGTAAAAGGGTTAGAATTTAACTGACTCCACGCTAATAATACGCTGTACAAATATTCTGCTTTTAGCAGTAATAGATTAAGGAACATACAATGACACGAAATGAAGGCCAAGCCTCGGTTATCCTAGATAATGTCTGTAAGCTGATCCAGAAAAAAGTTCGCGCTGATAATGTGTTACTCGTTGAGAAATTCGCCAAAGCCTTGTACAGCAATATGTCTAAAGAGGATTTGGCAAACCGCAACGATAGTGACCTATATGGCGCAGCATTAAGCCTTTGGAACTCGCTAGAAAAAAATACTACTGACGACGCTGTTATCCGCGTTTTCAATCCAGAAGTGGCAAAAGATGGCTGGCAGTCATCACATACAATCGTTGAAATTATCACTAAAGATATGCCGTTCTTAGTTGATTCTGTTCGTATGGCCATGACTCGTGAAAATATCGCCTCTCACTTATTACTTCACTGCCCATTAAAAATTAAGCGTGATGAAAACGCTAAAATTTCTGGATTATCAAATTTAAAAGCAGAGCAAGAATCTTCATCTACTAAAACAGTATTTTTTATTGAAATTGACCGTCAAACAGATTCTTCTGTGATTGAGTCTTTCAAAAAAGAATTAGAGTCTGTGCTTGTTGATGTATCAGTTGCTGTTGATGATTGGCAACCAATCCGTAAAAAATTGATTGCAGTGACTAAAGAGTTACCTAAACGTCATCATAATAAAAGTAAAGATGAAGTTTCAGAAACAACTGAGTTTTTAGATTGGTTAGCTAAAGATAATTTTACTCTAATGGGTTACCGTGAATATGAGTTAAGCCCAGTTCAAGGTGATTACCAACTAAAAGGTAAAATGGATACAAGCCTAGGCTTGATGAAAAACTCGACTGAAGAACACACTCGCTTATTATCAGAATTACCTGAAGTTGCACGTCAAGAAGCTCGTAGCAGCAACCTACTGATTTTAACAAAAACTAACTCTGTTTCTCGTGTTCATCGTCCAGCTTACATCGATTATGTAGGCATTAAGCGTTTTGACGATGAAGGCAATGTAATTGGTGAAGACCGCTTTATCGGTTTATTTTCATCAAGCTTTTACAATAACAGTGCTACTGATGTACCTGTGTTAAAAAGTAAAATTAATCGCATTATGGAAATGTGTGATTTTGCTAAAGGTACTCACGCTTACAAAGCTGTTTTAAATATTTTAGAAACCTACCCACGTGATGAGCTAGTTCAAGCGCGCGAAGGTGAGCTACTTGAAGTTGCTATGGGTGTGTTACAAGTACAAGAGCGCGATATGTGTCGCTTGTTTGTACGTAAAGATGCGTATGGTCGTTTTTTATCTTGTATGGTTTATGTACCTCGCGAGCGTTATAACACGGCTCTTCGTCGTGAAACGCAAGATATATTAGCTAATGCATTTAATTCTGACGATAAAGTTGAATTTACTACTTATTTCTCTGAGTCAACACTGGCGCGTACTCATTACACCGTTCGTGTGACCGACAACAAGATCGAATATAACGTGAAAGACATCGAAAACAATTTAGTAGAAGCTGCACGTACGTGGGAAGATAAACTTCAATCTGCACTTTTAGAGTCTGCGGGTGAAGCTCGTGGTAACGATTTAAATCGTAAATACTGTAATGCGTTTGCACGCTCATACAAAGATGAAGTGCTTCCAAGTGCTGCGGTTGTTGATATTGAAAAGTTAGAACTACTTAGCGATGAAAACAAACTAGAAATGTTGTTTTACCGTCCTCAAGAAGAAGCAAACAGCAATATTGTACGATTAAGCTTATTCCATAAAGATGAGCCGATTCACTTATCTGATGTTATGCCAATGCTTGAAAACTTTGGCCTTCGCGTTGTTGGTGAAACACCATACTCAGTTAAAACTAGCGATGGTCGTATCAACTGGATCATGGACTTCTCGATGCTTATTGACAGCAAAGGGATGGCGGATTTTGATAAAATTTCAGCACGTTTTCGTGCTGCATTAACAAATGTTTGGGGCAACCGCCTTGAAAACGATGGTTTTAACCGTTTAGTGTTAATGGGTGGTCTAACAGGCCGCGAAGCCTCTATTTTACGTGCGTACGCTAAATACATGCGTCAAATTGGTGTAACGTTCTCACAAAGTTACATAGAAAGTACATTTGCAAATTATCCAAATATCGCAGCGCAAATTGTTAACTTGTTTGCTAAAAAGTTCTCAGTTAAAAGCCCTGCAAGTGCTAAAACACTTGAAAAGCTAAGCACGCAAATTTATTTAGAGCTTGAAAATGTAGCAAACCTTGATGATGACCGTATTATACGTTTATACGTTGATATGATTGTTGCGACGCTGCGTACTAACTATTTCCAAAAAGACGATGCCGGACAGTTTAAGTCTTATGTGTCGTTTAAAATACAACCTAGCTTAATTCCTGATGTACCACTTCCTTTACCTGCGTTTGAAATTTTTGTTTATTCTCCGCGCGTAGAAGGTGTGCATTTACGTTACGGCAAAGTAGCACGTGGTGGTCTGCGTTGGTCAGATCGTCGTGAAGACTTCCGTACTGAAGTACTTGGCTTAGTTAAAGCACAACAAGTTAAAAATACTGTAATCGTACCTGTAGGTTCTAAAGGTGGCTTTGTATGTAAACAACTACCGACTGAGCGTGAAGCGTTTATTAAAGAAGGCCAAGAGTGTTATAAAATCTTTATCCGTGGTCTTTTAGATATTACTGATAATATTGAGCGTGGTGAAATAGTACCAGCGCGCGATGTTGTTCGTCACGATGAAGATGATGCTTACCTAGTAGTTGCAGCGGATAAAGGAACTGCTACTTTCTCTGATATCGCAAATGGCATTGCTAACGAATACAATTTCTGGCTAGGTGATGCATTTGCATCTGGTGGCTCGGTTGGTTATGACCATAAGAAAATGGGTATCACAGCAAAAGGCGCATGGGAGTCAGTTAAACGACATTTCCGTGAAATGGATATTGATTGTCAAACTACCGACTTTACAGTAGTAGCAATTGGCGATATGGCAGGCGATGTATTTGGTAATGGTATGCTGTTATCTAAGCATATTCGTCTACAAGTCGCCTTTAACCATATGCACATTTTTGTTGACCCTAATCCAGATGCTGCTACATCTTACCCTGAGCGCGAACGTTTATTTAATATGCCGCGTTCTTCTTGGGAAGATTACAATAAAGAGCTAATTTCTGCCGGTGGCGGTGTGTTCTCTCGTGCAGCTAAATCAATTACGCTTAGCCCAGAAATGAAAAAAATGTTGGGCACTAAAAAAGCTAGTATGACACCAAATGAGTTAATGAAAGCCTCATTAATGATGGAGTTTGATTTACTGTGGAATGGCGGTATTGGTACATACATTAAACACTCTAAAGAAACTGATGCCGATGTAGGGGATCGTGCAAACGATGCACTACGTATCAATGGTAGAGATTTAGGCGCTAAAATAATAGGTGAGGGCGGTAACTTAGGTGCAACGCAATTAGGTCGTGTTGAATTTGCAGCTAAAGGTGGTCGTGTTAATACTGACTTCATTGATAACGTAGGGGGTGTTGCCTGTTCAGATAACGAAGTTAACATTAAGATTTTACTTAATGGCTTAGTCGCTGAAGGTGACCTAACACGTAAACAACGTGATGAGCTACTTTACTCAATGACAGATGAAGTTTCTGAATTAGTATTAAAAGACTGTTACCGTCAAACACATACTATTTCAATTACGCAGTCTAAAGGAACTTCAACGCTCAAAGAAAAGATTCGCTTTATTCATGCGCTTGAAAAAGAAGGCAAGTTAAACCGTGCTATCGAATTTATTCCAAGTGATGAAGAATTGGCAGAACGCGCCGCTGCAGGTAAAGACTTAACTCGTCCTGAGCTTTCAGTGCTAGTGTCTTACGCAAAAATGGTATTAAAAGAGTCTTTAGTAAGTGATGAAATTACTGAAAACCCTTACTATCGCCAATTGCTTGTTAAGTCATTCCCACGTCCATTGCGTGAGAAGTTTAACGATGCGATGAACAACCACCCACTTCGTAAAGAAATTATTGCAACTAAACTTGCTAACAGTATCGTTAACGATATGGGTTTAAACTTCATGGTACGTATGCATGAAGAAACCGGTGCTAATGAAGCTGAGATAGCAATGTGTTACTCAATTGCTAGCGAAATATTTGAAATGCGTGAAACATGGTCTTCTATTAGTGCACTTGATAATAAAATACCAGCAGCAGTTCAAACTGAAATGCTTTACCAACTTCGTCGTACTGTGCGCCGAGCAACGCGTTGGTTCTTACGTCATCGTAATAAGTCACAAACGATTGAACAAGGAATTGAATTCTTTGCGCCAACCTTTAAAGATTTAAGCGATAACTTAAATACGTATATGATTGAAAAAGAAAATGATCGTATTGTAATTGAGGCCAATAAGTTAATTGACGCGGGCGTTCCAACAGATATAGCTAATCGTATTGTTTCTTTATCAAGCTTATTCTCTGTGATGGATTTAGCAGAAGTTGCGAATAGTTCAGGTAAGAGTATTTCGATGGTGTCCAATACTTACTTTAAACTAGGTGCAAGAATGGGTCTGCATTGGTTCTTAGAGCAAATAACTAAGCAACCAGTAGCAAATCATTGGCAAGCACTTGCTCGCTCGTCTTATCGAGAAGAGCTTGATTGGCAGCAACGTACGTTATCTGAAGTTGTATTAAATAGCTTTGAAGGTGATGAGAGCGATGTTGATAGTCAAATAGACGAGTGGATGGATAGCCAAGATTTATTACTGCAACGCTGGAAACAAATGCTGGCTGAGTTTAAAACATCACAAAGTCACGACTTTGCTAAGTTCTCGGTTGCACTTCGTGAACTTATGTTGTTAAGCCACAATTGTGATACATCGGGAAAATAATTTAGCTTTAATCAGTTAATTGTTTAGTAAATAAATAACTGATTGTTAAAATTGTTATACAATACCTCAGCCTTGTCTGAGGTATTTTTTTGTCTAAAATTTAAAAAGAGGATTATATTGATGTTTTATGATTTAGCTCGCCGTTTTATGTTTACCCGTGATGCGGAGTGGGCGCATGAGTTTGCACTTAATAATCTTCGTCGTTTTACCAATACCCCTTTAAATTTAGCTTGGTCGCAAAATATTTCTGATAAGCCAGTCGATTTTTTGGGTCTGAAATTTAAAAACCCTGTAGGGCTAGCAGCTGGCCTTGATAAAAATGCGGAATGTATTGATGCATTCAGCCAAATGGGCTTTGGTTTTATTGAAGTTGGCACTATTACGCCGCGTGCTCAAGCGGGTAATGATAAACCTCGTATTTTTAGGTTGCCAGAATCAAACGCTATTATTAACCGTATGGGTTTTAATAATAAAGGCGTTGATAACTTAGTTTCAAATGTAAAAGCAGCAAAATACAGCGGCATACTCGGTATTAATATTGGTAAAAATAAAGATACGCCAAATGAACAAGGTAAAGATGACTATATTCATTGTATGCGTAAAGTGTTTGAGCATGCCTCATACATTACGGTAAATATTTCATCACCAAATACACCTGGCTTGCGTGATTTGCAATATGGCGCTGCACTTGATGATTTACTGCAGAGTCTTAAAAACGAACAGTTAGATTTAGTTGCAAAGCACAATAAACAAGTGCCTATGCTTGTAAAAATTGCACCGGATCTAGATCAAATTCAAATTCAACAAGTAAGTGAATCACTTTTAAATAATAAAATCGATGGTGTAATTGCCACCAACACCACGCTTGAGCGAGCTGCAGTTATGGGCCAGCAATATGCAGAAGAAGCCGGCGGTTTATCAGGTCACCCTGTTAGAATGCGTTCTACAGAGGTTGTGAGTGAATTGAAACGCTTAACACAAGGTAAATTACCAATCATCGGAGTTGGCGGAATAGATGATGCGCAATCTGCAAAAGAAAAGTTCGATGCAGGCGCAAATTTAGTCCAGGTTTATACTGGGTTCATCTACAAAGGTCCACAATTGGTAAAGTCGATCGTTAACGGCTTATAAGGATCAGTTATCTAAGCTTTTGATCGTTCGATAAATGTTCTAAGCAAGCATTTTAAAAGTGGTCAAAAGCGGTTATACTGTGAGCAATAATTATTCAACATACCCAAGGAGGAGTAAATGTTACAAGCATCAAAGCAATGGCAGTGGATTACTTGTCCTAATAAAAATCGTTTATTACTTGATTTAAATGACGACATGCAATTATGTACGCCCTATAAGTTAAGACAACTCACCGATTCTGTTTTTAAAAATCCACGTTTTAGTTTAGAAGATGCTGCATTTTATGAACAAGTTTATAACTATTTAGATGGGTTTGAATTGTGGTCTGCTGCTCAAATTTGTCAAATATCGCTAAATGCAACCGCTGTTAAGTATCACTTAAAACCCGTTTTATCAAAAAGCTGGTTTTTTGAAGAATACACTGGAACAGAGCCAAGTGTAGAAGCAATAGTTAAATTAATATCTAAAGCGCAGACTGGCGATTTTTTAATTGTAGAGCATTGCCCTGATGCATCTATTTGCTTAAATTTAAGCGAAACCTTTAAATTAGACGAAAATTTATCTTTAGCGCAATTTGAAGTAATCCGTATTTTGAATAATCGAGTACACCCCATCCTAAATCAGCAATATCAAAGTCAAACCGCCTAACCAAATTTAAGTCTTAAGCGTGTCTTTATGGCGTGTTTGTCGCCCAACCTATGTTATAATCCTGCGCAATTAGCTATTAAGGGTTATTACTTTGCAATTTATCGCACTTACTTCTATCGGAATCGAAAATTTATTGGTTGATGAACTAACAGAACTTGGCGCAACTGTGTCTAAGCAAACTGTTGGTTCTGTTCGTTTTGAGGCTGACTCATTACTGGCGCAAAAGGTTTGTTTATCAAGTCGTTTTGCAACGCGTGTGCTTATGCTTATTGAAGAAAAAGAAGGCGTAGATGATAAGAATAGCCTGTATAATTTTGCTCGCTCGCAACCTTGGCAAGAGTGGTTTGGACCAACTCAAACATTCGCTGTCGACTTCAACGGTACCAATGACTCATTAAAAAACACACAATTTTCGGGTCTTGTAATAAAAGATGCGATTGTTGACTACTTTAATGATTTATACGAGCAGCGTCCTAACGTTGATAAGCAAGATGCAAATGTGCGTGTTGTTGCACGATTAAATCGTTACGGCGTTTCTATGTATATTGATTATTCGGGCCCTCGTTTGTCTGAACGTGGTTACCGTCAAGGTCAAGGTAAAGCACCAATTAAAGAACATTTAGCTGCTGCATTAATTAAACGAAGTGGTTGGCTTGATAATGTAAAACAACCTTTATTCGATCCATGTTGTGGTGCGGGTACTATTTTAATCGAAGCGGCTGGCATGGCACGAAACGAAGCACCGGGATTATTTCGTGAAGGCTTTGCTTTTGAGCGTTTACCCAGTTTTAGAGCCGCTAAGTTTAAAGAACTTAAAGAAGAGTTACTTGCTAACATTACCGATCCTAAATTGTGGTTAATTGGCCACGATTACGATGAACAAGTTTTAAATAAAGCGATTGATAATGCCAAACGTGCTGAGCTTGATGATGTTATTAAGTTTAAGCAAAGTGATGCAACTAAACTTACTGCTGTTGCAAAATTACCGGGTGTTGTAATTTCAAACTTACCTTATGGTGAGCGTATTGGTTCTATGGCTGAGCTTGTTGATTTACACCGTAATTTAGGTGTTGGCTTTAAAAAGCACTTTAATCATTGGAAACTTGCCTTACTAGGTATGGACGAGAGCTTATTTAAACTTTTAAAACTTGTGCGTCTTAAGCGTTATAAGTTTAAAAATGGCCCACTTGATGTTGAACTTAACTTATATCAATTAGATGATAAGCAAGTAAGTTTGACCACCGATGATAAAAAAGCGCTTAATTTTGAATGCTCTACGTCATTCGCAAATAGATTGAAAAAGAATAAGCAAGGCTTAAAAAACTGGCTTAAACAAAATAAAGTAGACGCTTATCGAGTTTATGAAGCGGATATCCCTGAGTACAATGTTGCTGTAGATATTTACGGTGACTCTGCGGTTATTTTTGAATATGCAGCGCCTAAAGAAATTGATGAAAAAACATCAGAAAAACGCCTGCAAGACGTAATAACATT
This sequence comes from Pseudoalteromonas sp. TB25, assembly GCF_000497995.1. Taxonomy (NCBI): domain Bacteria; kingdom Pseudomonadati; phylum Pseudomonadota; class Gammaproteobacteria; order Alteromonadales; family Pseudoalteromonadaceae; genus Pseudoalteromonas; species Pseudoalteromonas sp. TB25. The sequence continues at coordinate 13,701 of NZ_AUTI01000267.1, read as the reverse complement.
GACTTCGCAACAACTTGATATCTCACCTGAAAATATTGCTGTAAAAGTGCGTAAAAAGCAAAAGGGCGAAGAGCAGTATACGGCCATGTCTAAACAAAACCGCACTATGGTAGTTGAAGAGTTTGGTGCTAAGTTTAAAGTTAATTTATTTGACTACTTAGACACAGGTTTGTTTTTAGATCACCGTTTAATGCGTCGTTATATTCAAGAAAATGCGAAAGATAAGCGCTTTTTAAACTTGTTTGCATACACAGGTACAGCCTCTGTGCATGCTGCACTTGGTGGCGCTAAAGCAATTACAACAGTTGATTTATCTAAAACCTATTTAAAATGGGGCCAAGATAACTTCGATTTAAACAATATCAGTAATACACGTTACCGTTTTGAACAAGCAGATTGTTTAAAGTGGTTAGAGCATGCGACAGCACAATATGATTTGATATTTTTAGACCCTCCAACGTTCTCAAACTCAAAACGTATGAAAGACGCGTTTGATGTGCAAAGTGATCACATTAAATTATTAACGTGGGTTAAAAAGATCTTAAGTCCATCAGGTACTTTGATTTTCTCTAATAACAAACGTGGTTTTGTAATGGATGAAGTTGGCCTGATTGGTTTAGGTTTAAAAGCCGTTAATATCTCAGATAAAACGCTATCACCAGACTTCAAACGTAATAAAAAAATCCATAATAGCTGGCTAATTACGCATGGCTAAATGGATTTTATATCATACTGATGGTTGCCACTTGTGCGAACAGGCTGAGCAACTTATCACTGATGTACTAAATGACAACAGTGAGTTATTACTAATCGATATTATGACTGATGAGCAGCTTATTGCTGAGTATCAAATTACTATTCCTGTATTAAAAAGTGAAAAAGGCGAGAAATTATATTGGCCTTTTACTTTACACTCTGTGCGCGAATTTTTAGCACAAGCAGAATAAGAGCAAATAAGAACTATGGATTTAATAAGAATTTTAAAAGCACAACTTGCTTTTGGTACACATGCTTTGCTTAACAAAGCAGACGCCGTTATAGAAAGTGGCGAAAGAGTGTGTGTAGTTGGTCGAAATGGCGCGGGTAAGTCAACGTTATTAAAAGTACTTGATGGACAAGTTGTTTTAGATGACGGTGAAATAAATCAGCTTGGTGGCATTCGAATTTCTCGTTTAGAGCAAGATCCACCAAAAGGTGCAAGCGGAACAGTATTTGATTACGTTGCGCAGGGTATGCCGGAAATCGCTAACCTACTCATTGATTTTCATCATGTTAGCAACGAACTGCAAACACAATGTACTGATAAGTTATTAAATAAACTTGAACGTTTATCAAACCAACTTGAAGCCGCTGATGGTTGGCGTTTTGATAGCCGAATTCAATTAGTTTTGACACAATTAGAATTAACACCAGAGGCTAAACTTGAGTCCCTTTCTGGTGGCTGGTTACGTAAAGTAGCACTTGCGCGTGCACTTGTAAGTGAGCCTGACTTATTATTACTAGATGAGCCAACAAACCATTTAGATATGGCTAGTGTAATGTGGCTTGAACAGTTTTTAAAAGAATTTAAAGGCGGCATTGTATTTATATCGCATGACCGTGCGTTTATTCGCGCTGTTGCTACGCGTATTTTAGATTTAGATCGCGGTAAACTTATTTCGTACCCAGGTGATTACGCGACTTATCTAGAGCAAAAAGCGCATGATTTAAAAGTAGAAGAAGCGCAAAATGCATTGTTTGATAAGCGTTTAGCTGAAGAAGAAACGTGGATTCGCCAAGGTGTTAAAGCGCGAAGAACGCGTAACGAAGGGCGCGTTCGAGAGCTAAAACAGCTACGTAATGAGCGCAAGCAACGTGTTGATCAAGTTGGAAAAACTGACTTTAATATTGAAACAGCTGATCGCTCAGGTAAGTTGGTATTTGAAGCTAAGAACCTTTGCCATGCATTTAAAGACAAAGTTATTGCTGATGATTTTTCGACACTTGTAATGCGTGGCGACAGAATTGGCCTAGTAGGCCCAAATGGTATTGGTAAAACAACACTATTAAAACTAATGTTTGGTGATTTAAAACCTGATAGTGGTATTACTAAGCAAGGTGTTAATTTAGAGTTTGCTTACTTTGACCAATACCGTGAAAAACTTGACGAAGAAGCAACTGTTCAAGATAACGTTGCCGAAGGTAAACAAGAAGTGATGATGGGCGGTCGTTCACGCCATGTTTTAGGTTACCTGCAAGACTTTTTATTCCCTCCAGCACGCGCTCGAACCCCGGTTAAAGCACTCTCTGGTGGTGAAAAAAATAGACTGCTATTAGCTAAACTGTTTTTAAAACCATCTAATATACTTGTTCTCGATGAGCCAACGAATGACTTGGACATTGAAACGTTAGAGTTACTAGAGGACATTATTAATCAATATCAAGGTACAGTGCTGATTGTAAGCCATGACCGAGAATTTATTGATAATACATGTTCTAGTGTATGGGCATTTGAAGGCAATGGTAAAGTAACAGATATCGTCGGTGGTTATAGCGACTATGAAGCTTATGTAGGTTACTTAGCTGAACAAGAAAAAAAAATTCAGCAACAACCAGTAAAAAAAGTTGAAAAAGTAGCCGCTCCAGCTGCAAAACCAGCAGCTAAGACAAATAAACTCTCTTACAAATTAAAACTTGAATTAGAGCAACTACCGAATAAAATGGAAAAACTAGAAGCTGAAATTGAAGCTCAACAAGCTGTAGTGAGTGACGCAAACTTTTTTAAACAAGAGAGTGATGTAACAACTAAAGCATTGAACCATTTAGCACAACTTGAGTCTGACCTTGAAGCTGCCCTTGAGCGCTGGGAAGAACTTGAAGAATTACAGAATCAGTAGTAAGGACTAAAATGAAATATAAATTACTCGCTGCCAGTATTTTAGCGACATTAAGCACTTCAGCCACAAGTGCGACGTACCAGTTAAGTGAATTAGGGACTCTTGAAGACGCTAAATATTCTTATGTAACAGATGTAAGCGAAAGCGGGCATATTATTGGTTTCGCAAATGGTTTATACAATTTACCTATTGATACCAGCTATATAGATTTTACTGAAAATGTTATTGAAAGTGCTTACGACAGCACAGAAGCAGCATATGAATTAAGTGATAAAGAAATTACTTTCACACTTGATGACATTGAAAATAATGATGCCGTAAGCACTAATCCTGATGCTCATGCTTTTATGGTTAGTTTTTTGGCAAATTCGAATTTAGGAATTCCGTCTAACTTTGAATATCAAAAAATGAGTTCTTTAGTTGGGATTAAATTTAACGAATCAGAGATTACTGAACAACCGATTTTTGATATAGCTTCTGTTGATTATGATGGATTAACTCGTTCTACTGTCAATCTTTTAAATGCAGTAAGTGAAGATGGCGTTACAGTTGGTTGGGGTAGTGCCCCATACGATAAAGTATCTTTTACACCTGATGGTGAAGATGATGCAGAAACATGGTTTACTCATGAATTTATAGAGCGTGGGATTGTAATAAGCGCTGATGGCAGTGTAAGTGTTGAGTTAGAGCCTGAGTTTAATGAATACGGTGGTACAAGTCGTGCCAACGATATTATTAAAACTAACAGTGGTTATACCGTTGTAGGTAATATGTCTACAAGCATTCCAGATGACAGACAAGATAATATTGATGATAACTGTGATAATGAAGACGAACCTACGTCAGTATGTATCAACTTGTTAAATACAAATATTACACGAGGCTTATTTAATAAGCGCGCTGTTAAATGGGAACTTGATGAATCACTTAATATCACGTCTGTTGAAGAGCTTGGTATGGCACTGACACCTGATGAAGGTGAAGCGGAAGATGATGCATTTACAAGTACTGCTTTAGCAGTGAACAACAACGGGACAATTGTAGGATCATCGAATACACGTTATTACAAAAATGACGATACAATTCTTACAATGCCAGTTTATTTTAAAGACGGTGCGGTTGTTGATTTTATTAATCAAGAAGATGACTGGCAGTCTGGTAAATCAATTGCTATTAATGATAACGATGTAATTACAGGTTATGCAACTAAGCGTATTGAAGGCACTCTTCGTAATAAATTCTTTTACCATGATATAGCAACGGGTAGTACGGTTTTCCCTACTGATTACTTTTCAAGCTCAAGTTCTTACGGTAACGATATAAACAACCAAGGTTATATTGTAGGTGAAGGGGAAGTGGGTGTTTCTGATAGCTCGCGACTCAAAGAGGCCTTTATTTACAAAATTGGTGAAGACAAAATCACTAATCTAAACGATTTACTGCCTTGTTATGACACCGACGGTGAAACTGATTACGCTTATACTATGGTTGAAGCGACTGCTATCAACGAAAATAATGAAATATTTGGTACTGCGACTAAAACAGTTGAAAAGCTAGATTCATTAGGCGGTGTAGTAACTGATATTAATGGTGAAATTGAATATGAGAGTATTGCAATAGCAGTTAAACTAACGCCAATTGCAAATGGTGAAGTAGAAAGCTGTGCTCCAGTAGAAGCTGAAGTTTATGAGCGTAACTCTGCTAGCTTCCCTTGGTATACATTATTGTTATTACCACTGGTTGGCTTAAGGCGTGTATTTCGCTTTTAAAGTTTATTGATTATAAAAAAACCAACTTGATAAAGTTGGTTTTTTTTCGTCTATAATATTTTATTAGATTAGGATTGCAGCGATTATTTAGCTTTAACGCCACTAATTATTTCGTGATAACCATGCTTTTTTCACAGAGCGGCGCCAAATAATATCGATACCAAAATATCCTATAATTGATGCAATAGAAGCACATACTAATGAACCTAATAAAAATGCAGGACCAATTGTTTCTATACTTTCTAAAAACCAAGACCAACTTGCTTCAAATACAAAGTGTTGTTCTGGCTGATTAAGTATTAACGTACCCACTAAGTATGAGCCATAAAAGATAGGTGGCATGGTTAATGGATTCGTAAGCCATACTAAAGCAACTGATATGGGTAAATTAACCCTAAATAATATAGCACCTGCTGCGGCTAAAACCATTTGAAAAGGAACAGGGATGAAAGCAAAAAATAACCCGACCGCGAAGGCCCCTCGAGCTGAACGTCTATTTAAATGCCAAAGATTTGCGTCTTGCAAAAGTCGTCCAAATATTTTTAGTGATTTATGATGTCTAATTTTATTTGGATCAGGTAAAAATCTTTGGATCGTTTTTTTAGCCATTTAAAGCAACCATTTACATCAGTGTGGATAAGTCTTGGGTTTGTAATTGGCTGTGTAGCAACCGTGTTTTATTATCAAACTCTCGAATTTACAGTCTTCACAATTTTCATTGTAATAGTGAGCGCTTATTTTAAGCCGTTTTTAAACGTATTGTTAGGCTTTATTTGTGCAATTTGCTTTGTTGGTATGCATTTCTACCTTTTTTATAGTTTTGAAATACCAAAATCGAACGAAAAGTATGCACTTGATTCTACATTAGTTGTTGAAGAGGTTATTTCTGATAAAAAACCTCAGTATATCAAAGCCAAAATAGTGGCATTAGACGGGAGTAGCTTTTCGAATTTTAGAGCACCCAAAGCAATGCTCAGTGTTAATTCTGCACAGCCTTTTACAGTCGGGGATGAATTCTCTGCATTAATCCATTTAAAATATTTTCGCAGTAATAAAAATTTTAATGTGTTTGATACTGAACGTTATGCATTTATAAATAGAATATTATTTAAAGGCAAAGTTCTCAATAAAGAGCTTAATATAATACACAGCGATAAACAAAGCATCGTACTAGATTATCAAAACTTCATTAAAAATACCTATACAAATACAAGATTGCAGTGGCTCTATTATGCATTACTCAGTGGTGATAAATCGTTAATGAGCTATACAGATAAACAATTAATGCAATCACTTGGGTTAAGTCATTTACTGGCTATATCGGGTTTACATATTGGTTTGATTTTTAGCTTTGGTTATTTATTCATTCGATTTATCTGTACGAAAATAAACTTTTCAATTGGTCAATCATTTAACCTTACACTTTACTACAGTTCGTTCGGTTTTATAGCTGCATTAGTTTACGTATATTTAAGTGACTTTTTAGTATCAGCAACGCGAGCACTAATTATGCTGGGTTGTTATTTGTTACTTTATTTTCTTGCTAAGCAGCCGCTGCGATGGCGGAGTATTTTATTTGCCTTGGTAATAGTGCTTGCTGTTAACCCATTTAATTTACTTAATCCAGGTCTGTATTTTTCATTTTTAGCGGTCGCTATAATTTTTACTGTTATTAATAAATTACCAATATTAAATACACGAATCAAAAACAAAATTATTGCGTTATTTGTTATTCAAGTAGCATTGTTTATCGGTTTATTACCACTTTCACTTTATTTTTTTAATGGCGTAAGTATTGCGGGCCTAGTCATTAACTTAATTGCGATACCGTTTCTTTCCATCATTATTTTGCCATTTTTGATTGTTTTTACATTACTGAGTACTTTTTTAGATATAGGTAATTTAATACATTTGTTTGATACAGGGTTATATGCGTTATTTAAATTACTTTATGAAATACCCGAGTCGTTAAGATGGCTGACAACAGGAAGAATCGAGTTAATATTCGTCATTTTTACCTATATTACTATGTTGATGATTTACTTCCTCCCCTATAAATTGTTCTCTTTCATTCCTTTAACAGTACTTTTATTGAATAATCTTCTAAAAGAAAAGCCTAACTGGCAACTTCATGTGTTTGATGTTGGGCATGGTCTCATGGCATTAATTGAAAAAGATAACCAAGTGCTTATCTATGATTTTGGTCCAAGTTATTTTAATCGTTTTAGCCGTACGCGAAGTATTTTATTGCCTTATATAAAAGCAAATAATTTCACAGTAAAAACAGCGATTCTAAGTCATGAAGACAGCGATCACGCTGGAGGAATACAGCATTTTATTGAAGCTGGATTTGGGGAAACATTAAAGCAATTTCATCCTGAAAATACACTTAATGTGTGTGAAGTCCAAAGTGTTGATTTTGTCGGTTTAAGAGTAGAAAGCTTTAGCACTATAGGGTATGGAAATGAAAACGACGATTCATGCGTTGTTAGAGTATCGAGTAATACTTATAGTGTGTTATTTACAGGTGATATATCAAAATCCCGTGAAGCCTCATTATTAGCTAATAATACATCGTTGAAAAGTACAGTCATGTTAAGCCCGCATCATGGCAGTGATACATCCTCAAGTGTTAATTTTATTAGTGATGTAGCTCCTATAGTTGTGATTCATTCAAGTGCTTATAAAGGACAGTGGGAATTTCCCAAGCCCGTTGTCGTCGAGCGTTACAAAGCAATAAGCGCCGAGCAATTTACAACAGGCGTTGAAGGACAAATTAGTATTAAATTCTACTCAAACAATTTGGTCATAGAAACAGCAAGAGGGCAGGAAAGTTATTGGTTTATCAAAGATTGACGTTTAGTTTTATCTCATCGGAGGATACAATACAGATTGTTACTGTATTTAGAGAGTGTTATGGATCAAAGTACTACACAAATTTATAAACGTCTTGTCTCGTATGTTGGCACCTACAAAAGCGTCGCATTTGTCGCAATTATTGGGATGATAGGCTATTCAGCAATGGATGCTTTATTTATTCAATTAATGAAGCCGTTTATTGATCAAGGTTTGAACCAGCGTAATACAGAAGTTTTAAAGTACGCTCCTTTTGTCGTTATCGCGTTAGTTCTAGGGCGTGGTGTTTTTAACTTTATGTCTTCTTACTGCTTAAGTTATGTAGGCTCCCAAGTTGTACGCTCTTTACGCCAAGAGTTATTTGAGCACATATTGCACTTACCCGTTTCTTTTCATGACAAAAACTCAACGGGGGATTTAATTTCAAAAATCACATTTGATACAGAACAAGTTCAACAAGCGATTACTAAAGCCTTGCTAATAGTTGTACGTGAAGGGGCATTTGTTGTATTTTTACTTGCGGTAATGTTCTATACCAGTTGGCAACTATCACTGATATTTTTAGTGATCATCCCACTTGTTGCTATTATTGTCGCCGTCGTCTCTAAACGTTTTCGCCACATTTCTAAAAACATTCAATCTGCCATGGGGCAAGTTACCCGTAGCTCAGAACAAATGCTGAGCGGACATAAAGTTATTCATGGTTTTGGTGGTCAAGATCAAGAGATTAATCACTTCTCGAAAATTAATAATCATAATCGTCAGCAACGTATCAAAATGGACGCAACTAAAGCGCTTAGTGTGTCTATAATTCAAATTTTAGCGGCAAGTGCCATGGCAGTTATTTTGTGGGCGGTGTCGTTGCCATCAATGATTGATACGATTACATCTGGTGACTTCATGGCATTAATTGCCTCAATGATGATGTTATTACGTCCGCTAAAACAACTTGCCAATGTGAATAGTGATATGCAACGTGGTATCTCTGCAGCGCAAAGTATATTTTTAGTTTTAGACGAAGAAATGGAAAAAGATACAGGCACTGTTTCGGTTGATAAAGTTAAAGGTTTAATTGAAGTTAAGAACGTAACCTTTAAGTACCCAACTAAAGATGAAGCCGTATTAAACGATTTGTCGCTAACGATTNCGGGTGAAAGTATTGCCTTAGTAGGGCGCTCAGGCTCTGGTAAGTCAACAATTTCTAACTTGTTACCCCGCTATTATGATTTAGAACTACCGAGTGAAATTTTACTTGATGGCATAGCACTGCAGGACTATAAATTAACTGATCTGCGTCGCCAATTTGCTTTAGTGTCTCAGCAAGTTGTGTTATTTAACGATACGATTGCCAATAATATTTGTTATGGCATAAAGCACGATGTGTCTGTTGCAGAGTTAGAGCAAGTTGCTAAACAAGCGCACGTTTGGGAGTTTGTTAAAGACTTGCCAGAGCAATTAAACACCATGGTAGGTGAAAATGGCGTAATGCTCTCCGGTGGCCAACGCCAGCGAATAGCGATAGCGCGTGCAATATTAAAAGATGCACCTATTTTGATTTTAGATGAGGCAACATCAGCACTTGATACCGAATCAGAAAAGCTTATTCAGCAAGCGTTAGAAACGCTAATGAAAGATAAAACCTCTATTGTTATAGCACATCGCTTATCTACTATTGAAAACAGTGACAGAATTTATGTTATTGATAACGGTCGTGTGATAGAAAGTGGCGATCATAGTAGCTTATTAGCAAATGACGGTACTTATTCAGCACTTTGCAAAATGCAGTTTGGTGATCAGGCGTGAGCAAAATAGAGCAAAGCTGGTATAAACCATTTGGTCTAATTACTTTACTGTTATTACCATTAAGTGCTTTGTTTTGGGTTGTATCGTCATTTCGAAAATACTTATACAGCGCTAAAATACTTAAATCTTTTGAGTGCAAAACGCCTGTAATTGTAGTTGGCAATATAAGCGTTGGCGGTAATGGTAAAACGCCTTTTGTTTTGTGGCTGTATAGTCATTTAACACAGCAAGGTTTATCAGTGGGTATTATTAGTAGAGGTTATGGTGGGCAATCAGATAATTACCCGCTGTTAGTCACTTCAGTTGTTGACGCCCAACAGGCTGGAGATGAGCCTGTACTTTTATACCATCGTTTAAAGTGCCCAATAGCAGTTGGCCCTAATAGACAACACAATATCGATTTATTAGAAAAAAATTATACGCTAGATGTCATTATTTCTGATGATGGGATGCAGCATTATAAAATGCCTCGTAGCATTGAGTGTTGTATTGTTGATAGTGAACGCCGCTTTGGTAATGGTTTTGTTATGCCCGCAGGGCCACTACGCGAAACAACTAAACGCTTACAAAGTGTTGATATAGTAATTGAAAATGGCGGTGAGGCTAATAATAGCTACGTGCTGCAAGTAAGTAACCTTCGCTTAGTTAATTCAAGTGATGATGCAAAAAGTAACGTAAGCGAGGCGCATGCAATAAGTGCAATTGGGAACCCTAAACGGTTTGAAAACTCATTAGAAGCACAAAATATTAAGCTATTGTCGACTCATCATTTTAGAGATCATTATGCTTATACAGCAGATGATTTTATTCAGTTTGGTGATGATTGCATTATAATGACCGAAAAAGACGCGGTTAAATGTAAGTCCTTTGCAAAACCTAATTGGTATTATTTACCTGTAGATGCAGAGCCTTCCGATAGCGTAATAAACACATTAAATTCATTATTAAAAGAAAAAGGAATACTCAATGGCCTTTGATACAAAATTACTCGAGATAATTGCCTGCCCAGTTTGTAAGGGTAAATTACGCTTTGATAGAGAAAACAACGAACTAATTAGTACTGCAGCTAAGCTTGCTTACCCCGTTCAAGATGATATTCCAGTATTGCTTGAAAACGAAGCACGTGAGTTATCTTTAGAAGAGGTTGAAAAGTGGAATTCGTAGTTGTAATTCCTGCACGTTTTGCATCAACCCGACTACCTGGTAAGCCGCTTGCTGATATTTGCGGTAAGCCAATGGTTCAACATGTTTACGAAAAAGCATGTTTATCAGGTGCAAGTAAAGTGGTTATAGCAACCGATCATCAAAAAGTGTTTGATGCAGTAAGTTTATTTACTAGTGATGTTGTAATGACTCGCGAAGATCACCAATCGGGTACTGAGCGTTTAGCCGAAGTAGTTGATTTACTTGATCTCGACAGCAATACAATTGTGGTTAATGTACAAGGCGATGAGCCCTTACTTGCGCCAGAAAACGTATCTCAAGTTGCTGCACTATTAAGTGATTCAACAGCACCAATGGCAACGTTAAGTGTTGCTATTGAAGAGCGTGATGAAGTATTTAATCCTAATGCCGTTAAAGTGGTTAGCGATATAAATAAAAATGCGCTGTATTTTTCTCGTGCAAGTATTCCGTTTGATAGAAGCACAATGATGAATGACAGCAGTGCTCTTAATTTAGCGCCATTTCAGCGCCACGTAGGTATTTATGCGTACAGAGCGGGTTTTATTAAACAATATATAGAATTGAGCGTATCGCCACTTGAGCTACTTGAATCGCTTGAGCAGTTACGTGTGTTGTATCATGGTTATAAAATCAAAATAGAACAAGCTCAAATAGCCCCTCATGCAGGTGTCGATACGCCCGATGACTTAGCGAAAGTGATAGGGCATATTAAAAGTACAAGCGCGTGAGTGAACAAGTAAGTAAAATATTAAAAATCGTTTTTACACATAACGATTTTTATATTTTAGAAAAGCCAGCGGGTCTTAATTTTCATTCGGAAGAGGGCCCCGGCTTTGTTGTGTTAGCCGAACAACAATTAGCGCAAAAGCTTTATGCCGTTCATCGTTTAGATAAAGTGACATCAGGGCTGATTATTTTAGCGCGAAACAAAGCCGCTGCGGCCAGCTTTACTGTTATGTTTACTGAGCATGCGATTGCTAAATTTTATTTAGCGATTAGTGACGCTAAACCAAAAAAGAAGCAAGGTTGGATTAAAGGCGATATGGCTAAATCTCGCCGTGGCTCGTTTAAGTTACTAACGAGTAAGCTTAACCCTGCAATCACCCGATTTTATTCGCTAAGTTATAAGCCAGGATTTAGAGGGTATATTTTAAAGCCTTATTCAGGAAAGACGCATCAATTAAGAGTGGCACTAAAAAGTATTGGCTCTGCTATTTTAGGCGATGCAATGTATTCAGGCACGCCATCAAATCGTACCCATTTACATGCATATGCATTGAGCTTTTTATGGCTAGGTGAACAAATACAGCTAACTTTATTACCCGATAATGGTGATGAGTATTTGGCGTTAATTAAACATCAAGATTTTCAAGCATGGCAATCGCCATGGCAACTGGATTGGTAAATGAGCGAAAAAGTTACAGATATACGTTTTGGTGGTATTAAACGTTTATATGGTCATCAACAGTTTGATTGGCTTCAAGAAGCACATTTTTGTGTAGTAGGGATTGGTGGTGTAGGGAGCTGGACAGCAGAAGCACTTGCACGTACTGGTGTTGGTAAAATAACATTGATTGATTTGGATGATATTTGCGCGACTAACGTCAATAGACAAATTCATGCGTTAACGGGCACTATTGGTCAAGCTAAAGTAGATGCAATGAAAGCGCGCTGCGAGCTTATTAATCCAGAGTGCCAAATTAATGTAATAGATGACTTTATTACGCTTGATAATATTCAAGAGCATATTCAAGGTTTTGATTATGTAATTGATTGTATTGATGCAGTTAAAGAAAAAGCAGCATTAATTGCTCACTGTAAACGTAATAAACTACCTATAATTACAACTGGTGGTGCTGGCGGGCAAACAGATCCTAGCCAAATAACGTTTGGTGATGTAGCCAAAACTACGCAAGACCCATTGCTTGCAAAAGTACGTTATATTTTGCGTAAGCAATATAATTTTAGTAATAATCCTAAACGTAAATTTAATATTGATTGTGTTTACTCAACAGAGCAATTGGTTTACCCAGGAAGCGATGGCAGCGTATGTCATGCAAAGCAAAGTGCTGATGGCTCGATGAATATGGATTGTAATAATGGTTTTGGATCTGTGACTATGATCACAGGAAGCTTTGGCTTTTTTGTTGCGGCAAAAGCGGTGCGTAAATATCTAGATAAAAAACAACGCTCGCAAGCTTAGTTTTTGCTAACTAAGCTTTTGTTGTGCCATGGTTTGTATTTTATCAACCATGGCTTTAATACCATTACCACGTGATGCGCTTAAGTGGCTTATAAGGCCGAGCTTTTCAAATTCTTCATACGCATTTTTATTCACTACTTGCTCTGGTGTGAGGCCATTGTAAAGCGCTAAAATAATGGCTAATAATCCTTTTACTATACGTGTATCTGAGTCACCAATTACAACAAGTGTATTTTCTGTTAAATCAAATTCAACAAACATCCATACTTTGCTTTCACAGCCTGGTACAAGTGCATCATCAGTCTTCAAAACATCAGCTAAAACAGGTAAAGTTTTTCCTAAAAGCATTATCTCACGATATTTTTGCTGCCAAGCGGGCGCATTTTTTATAGATTCTGTGACTTTGTTAAACGTATTTGTCATGAGTTATCCTAATTAATTCTATTAAAGTGACGTTTAGTCCAGTAAAGCGATACATTTTTTAAGTGAATCAATGAATATATCTACATCTTCATAGGTATTATAAAAACAAAAGCTCGCTCTTAGCGTTCCATTAAGCCCTAAATGTGTCATTAATGGCTGTGTACAATGGTGTCCACTCCTTACTGCAACCCCGTAACCGTCAAGTAAAGTTGCCAAATCATAAGGATGTTCATCATTTAAGTTGAAGCAGAGTGTACCAATATTGTCAGATAGGTTGCTATATATTGTAATACCATCAACCTTTACCAATTTTTGAGCTGCATAACTAAACAATTTTTGCTCATATTGCTGGATTTTTGCGTGATCTAATTCATTTAAATAGTCTAATGCGGCACCAAAGCCTAAAACTCCAGAGATATTTGGTGTTCCAGTTTCAAATTTTGCAGGCGCAGGACGATAAGTACTGTGAGTTAAGTACACTTTATCGATCATTTCCCCACCTGATTGGTAAATCTCAAGGGTATTTAATTGCTCATATCGACCATAAAGTACACCTAATCCTGTTGGACCGAGCATTTTATGGCTT
>NZ_AUTI01000266.1:0-6153 GCF_000497995.1 Pseudoalteromonas sp. TB25 | reverse complement strand
GGCAGCAGCGTTATTAGGTAGCTTACTCGCTATGAGTTTATTAATTCTTATTGCAGGTAGGCAGCAAAGTGCACAGGTAGAATCAATGCTATTAGCTGGCGTTGCTCTGTCGTTTTTATTTAGTGCGTTTACCAGTTTGTTGCTTTATTGGAGTGACCCTCAGGCGGTAGCCGCTATTTTATTTTGGACACTGGGCAGCTTTGCTCGTGCGCAGTGGGCTACGCTTTGGTTGCCTTTATTGGTAATTACATTGTGTACGTTTGTAATGCTGAGCTTTAGAAGACAACTCAATGCCATGTTACTTGGCGATGAAAGCGCAATTACATTAGGTGTCAGGGTCCAGCGCTTTAGAATACTTATGCTAGTTTTAAGCTCATTAATTACCGCTGTGCTGGTGGCTATGTGTGGTGGTATTGGGTTTGTAGGATTAATGGTACCGCATATTGTGCGCTTTTTTATATCCCAAGGCACCATCGCTGGCTTACTGGTAACCAGCTTGGTGGGCGGTACATTTATGGTGTGGGTTGATGTACTTTCGCGCTCATTGCTGAAAAACCAAGAACTGCCCGTAGGTGTTATTACTGCAGCTATTGGTAGCGTGTTCTTTTTGAGTTTATTGTTTTTTAGAAAGCGAAGGGTGTAATTCCATGAAAACCTTAATGGTTCAAGGCACTACATCAGATGCTGGTAAAAGCACTTTAGTTGCTGCCCTTTGCAGGGTGTTTGCTAAGCGTGGGGTAAAGGTTGCGCCTTTTAAACCACAAAATATGGCACTTAATAGCGCAGTAACAAAAGATGGCGGCGAAATTGGTCGTGCGCAAGCTTTGCAAGCAATAGCAGCTAAAGTAGAGCCAGAAATAGACTTTAACCCTATATTACTTAAACCTAATAGCGATACTGGCGCACAAGTGATTATTCACGGAAGAGCCATTAGTAATATGGAAGCGGGCAAATATCACGACTATAAAAAAGTGGCGATGGATGCAGTAATTACCTCACATAACCGCTTAGCTAAACGCTTTGATTTACTCCTCGTTGAAGGGGCAGGTAGCCCTGCTGAAATAAACCTGCGTGAAAACGATATTGCCAATATGGGTTACGCCGAAGAGGTAGATTGCCCAGTAATTATAATTGCTGATATTGATAAAGGTGGTGTGTTTGCACATTTGGTAGGTACATTAGCGCTACTAAGCGAGTCAGAACAGGCGCGCGTAAAAGGCTTTGTTATAAACCGCTTTAGAGGCGATATAGGTTTGCTGCAAGGCGGGCTTGATTGGCTTGAAGAATACACAAACAAACCCGTACTTGGCGTATTACCTTATTTACACGACCTTGCGCTTGATGCTGAAGACGCCGTCGCAATTGATAATAACGTAACAAACGCCTCAATTAATATTGCAGTGCTGCTTGTTCCCCACATTAGTAACCACACCGATTTTGATGCACTGCGTTTGCACCCAAACATTAATATAAATTACGTGCGCCATACGCAAACGATCCCAGAAGTTGATCTGATAATTCTCCCAGGCAGTAAAAACGTGCTGGGCGATTTAACCTTTTTGAAAAATGAAGGTTGGGACACTCAAATTAAACGCCACTTACGCTATGGTGGTAAAGTACTTGGCATTTGTGGCGGCATGCAAATGCTGGGCAATACGCTCAACGATCCCGATGGTATTGAGTCATCATTAAAGCAAGTAAATGGGCTCGCTCTATGCGACTTTGAAACCACGCTAACAGCGCAAAAAGTATTAACTAAAATAACCGCTACACTGTTTTTAAATAACCAACAAACACCGTGTAGTGGTTACGAAATACATGCAGGAATTAGCCAAGGTGCAGCGCTTAATAAGCCATTTATAACCTTTAATAAAAGCCACCCAAATGGCTTTAAAACAGATGGTTTTATTGGCGATGATAACGCCATTGCAGGCACCTATTTACATGGTTTATTTGATGAAGCCGATGCTACATCGCAAATTTTAAAATGGGTAAAACCAAGCGCCTCAATTAACCCAATTGGTATTGCCGCTCACCGTGAGCAGCAGTTAGAACGATTAGCAACCATGTGTGAAACGCATTTAAACATACAGCAAATTATCTCGATTTATGAAGGGCACAATAATGACTGAACAAAACAATGATAAGCACCAGCAGCGCCAACAAAAAGTAAAAGAACAAGTGGATGCACGTGTTGCAGCCGCGCAAGATGTAAAAGGTATTTTTCAGGTAATTACCGGTAACGGTAAAGGTAAATCAACTTCGGGCTTTGGCGTTGTAGCACGTTGCGTAGGGCATGGTAAAAAAGCGGCTGTTTGCCAATATATTAAAGGTACGTGGGAATGTGGCGAGCGTAATTTATTACAAGGTGCAGGCGTTGAGTTTGTTGTAATGAACACCGGTTTTACCTGGGATACGCAAAATAAAGAAGCCGATACCGCAGCCGCCCAAGCAACATGGCAAGAGTCAAAACGTATGCTTGCTGATAGCAGTATTGATTTAGTATTACTCGATGAGCTTACGTATATGGTGACCTACGGCTACGTTGATTTAGATGAAGTGGTAACAGCGCTTGATAACCGCCCACCAATGCAGTCAGTTATTATTACAGGGCGTGCAGCGCATCGTACTTTAACAGACCTTGCCGACACAGTAAGCGAAGTGCGTAATGTAAAACACGCATTCGACTCAGGCATAAAAGCGCTCGAAGGGTTTGATTACTAATGTTTAAAGCGTTTTTTATTGGGCTACTGCTTTTTAGTGTATCGGGCAGTGAACTTGCAGAGCAGGTTAATGATTCTAAAAAACTGCGAATAATCGCGCTTGCACCACATATAGTCGAAAATCTATTTGCCATAGGGGCGGGCGATAATATTGTGGGCACGGTTGATTACGCCGACTACCCAAGTGAAGCCCAAAGTATTGAGCGCATAGGGGGTTATTACGGCATCTCGCTTGAAAAAGTATCGGCGCTTAAACCCGACTTAGTAATTGCGTGGAAAAGCGGAAATCAAAGCGAAGATTTAGCCCAAATAGAGCGCCTTGGCATAAAAGTATATTTAAGTAACCCGACCACAATCGCTGGTGTAGCCGACGAGTTACTTACTTTTGGTGAATTTACAGGGAACATTAAGCAAAGCCAGCAAGCGGCAAATGCATTTACACAAAAACTAAACGCGATTGTTAAAAGCCAGCAAGATAAAAAAAATATTACCGGATTTTATCAGTTATGGGCTGAGCCCATGATGACAGTAAGTAAAAATACGTGGATAAGCCAACTGATTGAAACATGCCATGTAAGTAATGTATTTGCACAAAGCATTACAGATTACCCGCAAATTAGTATCGAAAATGTCATTGTTACTAAGCCACAAGTTATTATTATCCCTGATGAAAAATCAAAAACACCACAGCCGATTGTTAATTGGCAAAAGTGGCCAGAAGTACCAGCAGTTAAAAATGATCAATTTATTAGCGTAAATGCCGATTTATTACATCGTTTTACCCCGCGCATGCTAGATGGACTCGCGGATATGTGTGATAAAATAGACGCATCACGTAAACAGATTAAGAGTACACAATGAGCAATTGGGCTACATTTTTAGAAAGTGAATTACAGCAAACTTACATGCAGCAAACGTTAGAGTATGTGGCTAATCGCCGCAATGAAGGTGTTGCTGTTTACCCGCCTGAAGCTCAAGTATTTAGTGCTTTTGATGCCACCGCACTTAATGACATCCGCGTTGTAATTTTAGGACAAGACCCATATCACGGAGAGGGGCAAGCGCATGGCTTGTGTTTTTCGGTATTGCCTGATGTAAAAAAGCTGCCGCCGTCGCTTAAAAATATGTACAAAGAGTTAGCTGTCGACATCAGCGGGTTTATTATTCCTGAGCATGGTTACCTGCAAAGCTGGGCAGATCAGGGCGTGTTTTTACTCAATACAGTATTGACCGTGGAGCAAGGACAAGCGCATTCACATAAGCATTTAGGATGGGAGCAATTTACCGATAATGTAATTGCCCATATTAATAAGCACTGCGAAGGTGTGGTATTTATTTTATGGGGTGCACATGCACAAAAAAAAGGTAAAGGCATAGATAGCGCTCGCCATCATATTTTAAAAGGGCCGCACCCATCGCCGCTTTCGGCGCATAGAGGCTTTTTTGGCTGTCAGCATTTTTCAAAAACGAATGAGCTATTACAAGCCCAAGATGAAAAACCGATTAACTGGCAGGTGTAAATAACCAGGGCTCTGAATAATAAATTTATCTCATGCAGCTCTTTTCAGCGCATTAAAAAAGGATTCCATATTATGGAAGCCTTTTTGTTTAGTTGGGGCGTATTGAATTAAAAATCGAGCTCTTCAATCGCAATACTGTCTGCAAAGTAGTCTAGTTCTTGTAGTTCTTTACGTAGGCGTTGTTTGTCTTTTATTGCTTCTATTTCACGCCATTTTCTTTTTTTATTTTTCTGGGAGGTTTTCCTTGTTGTATCTGGTCCTTCTAATATCTCTAATATATCGTTTAGGCTATCCATGAACTTCTCCTATTGATTTTATTGACCTCAAGAATACCTATACCACAGGCATAACTAAAATAGAACAAAAAAGTGACAGTTATGTTACGGGGATGTGATGAGTTGATGAAGGTTTATACAAAGATTATATGGAGGAGTAGCGTATTTTAGGCATAAAAAAACGCCGCTATTGCGACGTTTTTTAAAACACGATTATAGCAAATTACATTGCTTTAAAGCGCGCCTCTAGTTGTTCTTGTGCATCAGCAAAAGAGCGAATACCTTCAGCTAGTTTTTCAGTAGCCATAGCATCTTGGTCATGTAACCAACGGAACTGTGCTTCTGTAAGTGGCTCTGGTTTTGGCTCTTGTGGAACATCGCTTTCAAGCAAATATTCTTGTGCGCCTTCAAGGTTACCTAAATCTTCTAAAAGATTAGGGCTAATAGTTAGCTTGTCACAACCTGTAAGTGCAATAATTTCGCCTGTATTACGGAAACTTGCACCCATCACAACTGTTTTGTAGTCATGGCGTTTGTAAAATTCAAAAATGCTGCGTACAGACTGAACACCTGGATCTTGTAGCGGATCGGTTGGTTTTTCCATACCGTTAGCAACGTGCCAATCTAAAATACGGCCAACAAATGGCGAAATTAGAAATACGTTTGCATCAGCACAAGCACGGGCTTGGGCATCGCTAAATAATAAAGTAAGGTTACATTTAGTGCCTTCTTTTTCTAGCTGCTCAGCGGCTTTAATACCTTCCCATGTAGACGCTACTTTAATTAAAATTTTGTCTTTGCTTACACCTTCTTTTTCGTAAAGGCTAAGTAGGGTATGTGCTTTATCAATTGTAGCTTGTGTATTAAACGAAAGGCGTGCATCTACTTCAGTAGAAATATAACCAGGTACAATCTCGCTAATTTCTTTACCAAGTAATACGGCAAAGTAATCACAAGCTAGTTCAAGTTGTTTAGCAGGCTCTTGCTCGGTTTCTTTTGCGTAGCTCCAAGCTTTATCTAGGTAAGGCTTATATGCTTCAATCTCGCTCGCTTTTAATAAAAGTGACGGGTTTGTAGTTGCATCTTCTGGTTGATGCTTTTTAATAGCTTCAATATCACCAGTGTCGGCCACAATAGATGAATGTTGTTTTAGCCTTTGTAGAGCTGAAGTCATTTGCTTTCCTCATTCCAAGCAAGTTAAAAGAAAAATCTAATCACTCTTAATATATACAATCCATACTGCAACAGTGTGACAATGCTTGATAGGTCTTATGTCCTGATCAATAAAAAAACGGCAATGCATGGGTTATTAAGAGAGGATTTATTTAAACAAAACGTGCTTTTCGTTTCATTTAATGTTGAAATTGACACTAAATAAATTACAAGTCAATAGCTAACTATGATCACTGTTATTTCACCTGCAAAAAATCTTGATTACGAAACGCCACCCGCAACAGACAAGTTCACTCAGCCTGAATTACTAGAGCACAGCGAAGAGCTCATGAAAGTATGCCGTGAACTAACACCAGCGCAAATTGGCAGTTTAATGAAAATTAGCGACAAGCTATCTGGGCTTAACGCAGCACGCTTTAGTGAGTGGGCACAGCCGTTTACACAAAGTAATGCTAAACAAGC
>NZ_AUTI01000265.1:0-11252 GCF_000497995.1 Pseudoalteromonas sp. TB25 | reverse complement strand
ATGTATATGGCGGTTTAGATGCAAGTACGCTTAAAGCTAGCGAGCTTGATTACGCACAAAACCACTTACGTATCCTTTCGGGTTTATACGGCTTATTAAAACCACTTGATTTAATGCAAGCTTACCGTCTTGAAATGGGCACCAAGCTTGAAAACTCGCGAGGCAAAAACTTATACGAGTTTTGGGACAGCGTAATAGCGAACAAACTAAACGAGGTATTAAAAGCGCAAGATGCACAATATTTAGTTAACCTTGCTTCAAACGAATATTTTAAAGCGGTAGATAAAAAAGTGCTTAATGCACAAATTATTACCCCACACTTTAAAGACTGTAAAAACGGTCAATACAAAGTAATTAGCTTTTACGCTAAAAAAGCACGCGGCATGATGGCGCGCTACATTATCGAAAATAAAGTAACGCAGTTAAGCCAACTTAAAGAGTTTACGGTAGCAGGTTATTACTTTAGCCCAGAGGCAACAGTTAAAGAGCTTGAGCCGGTATTTATGCGCGACGAACAAAGTTAGGTTTATAAGCTTAAATAGACAATTGAAAAGCCATGCATTGCATGGCTTTTTTGATACTGGCGTTATATTTGCAACTATATCTAATATTAATGAGATTATTAATTAAATAGGTGCAAACAAAATGATCAGTATTCCGTCAGTTGGCGAAGCCGAAAAGCTAATAGAGGAAAAGCTCGGAGGGTGGTTTGATGTTGTTATCAGCCATATCCCTAATTTTATAGTGGCAATTGTAATTGCCATAGTATTTTCAATATTGGCACGCTTTGCTGGCAAGCTGATGAAAAACGTATTACGCCGCTCACTCGACTCAACGCAAATTGCCGATTTAATGGCGTCAATATTTAAAGTTATTGTGTTGTGCATAGGTTTATTTATAGCGCTCGATTTTGTTGGCTTAAAAGGCACCGTTACTTCGCTACTTGCTGGTGCGGGTATTGTGGGTTTAGCCATTGGTTTTGCGTTTCAAGACATGACCGAAAACCTAATTGCAGGTATAGCAATGGGTGTACGTAAGCCATTTAAAACAGGTGATGTAATAGAAACCGATGATGTGTTTGGTTCGGTGCATTCTATAAACCTACGTAACACGCTAATAGAGAGCTTTTACGGGCAACTAATACTTGTACCAAACAAAGTCTTATTTAGAAATGTGCTAAAAAATTACACCACGCTAGGTATAAGACGTATAGAAGTACCCGTAGGTATTTCGTATGGCGACGACATAGAAAAAGCAAAAGACGTTATAGTCGATAAAATTAACGAATTTGACTTTGTAATACGTAAAGACGAAACCGCTGTATACGCTGAAGGTTTTGGCGACAGCAGCATTAACTTACTGGTGTGGTTTTGGATTAAATACCCAGGCGAGCCTGACTTTATGACGGTACGCCACAAAGGTGTTGTTGCCGTTAAGCAAGCATTAGACGAAGCTGATATTAGTATTCCTTTCCCAATTCGTACGCTCGACTTTGGCATTAAAGGGGGTGAAAAACTCGATGCCATGATAAGCGATAAAATAAGCCAGCAGTCTTCCAATAAAGACAGTAGCGACGGTGCTGACTCTAGCCAAAGTGAGTAATTTAGTTAAAACTCATTAGGCAAAAGCATTGGGAAATAGTTACTTACCAACAGCGCAATTTTACAGAGTAAAATTGCGCTTTTTTATAAATGGATTATTAGCTAAAAGTTTAAATACCTAGTTTTGTGTTTATTGAATATCAATTCAGATTAGTTGCGTTTGGCCATGGGAGTATTAACAAGTAAGATTAGTGTTTACCCAACGATTTTTTTACTGCCTTGCCGCACACTCTGAAAAAACGCTCTCATCTATTTCAATAACTAAATAAATCATCCTTTTTAAGCCCGTTAGGTCGGCTAAAGAATCTGTGTAAGCTTTTTCAGTATCAATTGGGTTAACTTAAGGGTTAAAAGAGCAAAGACAAACACGCTAGCGTCAATTCTAAATCTATCTTCTTAAGTATAAGTGTGAGCTATCGTTTTAGGGGGAGGAATAATCGTATTGCTTAGGCTTTATTTTATCTTCTTCACAGCTGCAAAATTTGCCTTAAAACAGAATATAAAAAAGCGCAGCTTGTGTTGGAGTAACAAGCCGCGCTTATGAATTAGTTATACAAATAGGTTTTGTGGTGCGTATTAAATAACGCTAATTTTGTTACGAATGATTTTAACCCCATCTATATTTTCTAGAAATTTTTGAGCTAGTGCGCGCTGAAAACCAGTTTGTGCTTCACCGTATAAATCTACTTCACCATTTTTTACCTGCACACGAATATCACTTAACGCTAGGTTAGGATTAGTTCGTAGGGTGTTGGTGATAGCTTGTTGTAAGTTAGGTTGAGTGGCTACACTGCTTACTACGGCCATGTTGGTTGCTGCACTTACCTTTGTAGCGCAAGCTAATAAAAATAAACAACAAAATGATACTAAAGCGATAGTTAACTTGAAGCGGTTCATAACTTAATCCTTACATTACGGTGAATAGTGCAGCCACAATATGNCGGCTAGGTTATCTTTGTAGTTACAATTTCGGTGCCAATATTAACACTATGAAATATAAGGGGATTTTATTAAGTGGGAATTCAGGTGGGCAAAAATTACATTTAAATGAGTATGAGTTACATGCTTGGGTTACATATGTAACAGGTACAAGTGACAGAGCTATAAAGCTTGCATTAAAAAGCCGACAAAAGCCGGCTTAGTATAAAAATGTTTTAGGTTACTTTTTCTTTTTAACCTTAGCCTTTTTCTTGGCTTTCATTTTTACTGGATCTTTACGCTTTTTAGCTGGTGGCTTCGCTTCTTTATGCTGTGGCTCGACACCTCTAATTACACGGCGTTTTAATTTTTGTTCAACGTAGCGCTCTACTTTATATAAAATACCAATATCGTGTGCTTCAACTAGCGATATTGCTATCCCTTTTTTACCAGCACGGCCAGTACGACCAATACGGTGTACATATACGTCGGCAGTACGCGGCATATCAAAGTTAATAACGTGGCTGATGTCAGATACGTCAATACCACGTGCAGCTACGTCGGTAGCAACTAATATGCTTGTTTTGCCACTGTGGAAGTTTTCCATGGCTTTCATACGTTTGTCTTGTGGCATTTCGCCGCGTAACCACGCTGCTTTTACATCGTTAGTTGTAAGTTCGCCAATCAATGTTTCTAAGCGTTCGCGAGTTTTAACAAACACAATCGCTTTAGTTACGTCAGGGTTTTTTAGCGTATTAACTAACAACTCAAGTTTGTGATGATAATCGTCGGCTAAATGTACCCATTGGTGAATTTTAGCCTTTTCTTTACGTGACGATTCGGCTTCTAATAGAGCTGGGTCGTTTAATGTTTTTTCAGCAAACCTTTCTACGCTGTCACCTTCAAGTGTTGCTGAGAATAAAAAACATTGGCGACGATTTTTAGCTTCGTCACAAATACGGCTCATTTCCTTTTTGAAACCCATGTCTAACATGCGATCTGCTTCATCAATAATAAGCATTTCTACATGTTCAGCATGAAAGTTTTCGGTTTCTAGGTATTCCATTAATCGACCTGGTGTGGCGATTAAAATATCATTATTTTTTTCAAAAATTTCTTTATGCGTGCCGTAGTTAATACCGCCTGTTACTACACCAATTTTTAGGTGTGTGCGTTTAGCTAGCAGTTCACATTGTTCATGAATTTGATAAGCCAGCTCACGAGTTGGGGTCATAACGAGTACGCGCGCAAAACCAGGGTCACGACGTGGGAAATCCAGTAAGTACTGAATAGCCGGAATTAAAAATGCCGCTGTTTTACCTGTACCAGTAGGCGCAGATGCTAAAATATCGCGCCCCTGTAGTGCTTCAGGAATAGCTTGTTGTTGAATGCTGGTTGGCGTCTCGTAGCCCATTTTATTAATGGCATCGAGTAGCTTGTTATCAAGATCAAATTCAGAAAATTGCATAGAGTGTCTAAAATAAGGGACAATTACCCTGATTATACGCGCTATGCTGCGCTTGGTGAATGAAAAGGTGAAAAAATGTCTGGTTTTGTATTTAAACAATTTAAAGTTGAACACGACCACTGTGCAATGAAAGTTTCTACCGATGGCATTTTGCTTGGTGCATGGGCTAATTTAAGCGGCGCAAAGTCATTACTTGATATAGGCACCGGCACCGGCTTACTAGCACTAATGTGTAAGCAGCGCAGTAATGAGCTTGATATAACTGCGGTAGAAATTGACGAAAGCGCCTATACCCAAGCATTACAAAATGTAGCTAATAGTCCGTGGCCAACTATAAGTATTACGCACCAAACTATTCAACGCTTTAGTAGTGAAGTTAAATTTGACGTGGTTATCTCTAATCCACCGTATTTTAATCACAGTTTAAAAGGCGATAATGCTGCGCGTAATGCCGCACGCCATACCGACGGATTAAGTTTTGAAGAGTTAATTAATGCGTTTAAACATTTAAGCCATAGCCGCTCTCGCTTTAGCTTAATACTCCCAAGCGTTGAAGGCGCATTATTTATAGAGCTTGCTACTCAAAATGGGCTTTATTTAAATACTCACTGCCAAGTAAAAGCCACGCCTAATAAAGATATTAGCCGCAGTTTAATGACATTTAGCTACGTAAAAAGCGATATAGAAACATCAATTCTGTGTATTAGAAACTTAGATAATACCTACACCGCTGATTATATAGCCCTGTGCAAAGCATTTTATTTGAAAATGTGAAGCAATTGTAAAATAGGAACGAATAACGCAAACTGACTAAAACCTATTGTTGAGAACAGATATGGATAGTCAGTTACCAAAATCCTTTATAATTATACTTGCCGTAGTACAGGCTATTGCTCTTACCCTTTTATATAGCAGTATAGAAAATAATGTGTGGCCAGCAACAAGCCCTACATGGTTAGTCTCACTTATTACATTTTCTATGAGCTTTCCTTTATTAATGCTAATGACCGTTAATAAAAATAATATAAAAACGTCGTTACTTTTAATCCTTCCTTTTTCCTTGTTGTTATCTTTACTGGGTGCGTATGCAGGCTTTCAGCAAGAGCCTCAAGAGTACGTAAGTAATAGCAATTTAATATCCGTTTTTATTTTTACTAGTTTAATAGCTGGCTTTAAAGGCCTTATGTACATTCAACAATTTGGTAGTTCAGAAAATGTTAGCTACAGTCGTTTGTTTAAGCTCTCTTGGCGTAATTTTATAATTTTTGGAGAATGCTGGCTGTTCGTACTTATTTTTTGGGGAATACTAAATTTAGGTGCGGCTTTATTTGATATTTTAGATATAAATTTTTTCTCTGAGCTACTAAGAGATGAATGGTTTTGGATCCCAACCTTAACGCTCGCATTTGCCTTTGCGAGTATCATATTTAGAAAGCTTTTGAACATTGAAGATAATATCGCTTTTTTACTACAAACTTTAATTAAGTTTTTATTGCCTGTTTTATCAGTTATTTCTCTCGGTTTTTTAGCAACACTTCCTTTTACCGGACTCAATAAATTATGGGAGACCGGAAGTGGCAGTTTATTAGTAATGTGGCTGCAGGTGCTCACGTTGTTTTTTGTTAACACTGTTTATAAAGATGACTCATCAGTTCGCCCTTATCACATGCTCTTGCACCGACTCGTTTTTATAAGCGTTGCGTTACTTCCAGTTTATAGTGTTATTTCTGCCTATGGAATTTACTTACGGGTAGAGCAGCATGGGCTAACAGTAGATCGTTGTTGGGGCATTTTGATTTGGTTTTTATTGGCGTGTTTTTCGTTTAGTTATCTTGTTGGAATTATAACAAAGCGAGACAATTGGCTAGAGCCGCTTAGCAAAATAAATATTGTGATGGGGTGGGTGGTGCTCGTTAGTATGCTTGCTGTTAACTCCCCTTTATTAAATTTTCAAAGCTTATCTACAAACAGCCAAATAGCGCGTTTAGATGCAGATAAAGTAACAATAGAAAAGTTTGACTATTACTATTTTGAGTACAGCTTAGGACGCCAAGGTTATTTAGCTATGCAGTTATTAAAACAGAAAATTGAAACGAGTCACCCAGAGCAATACGCTATCATCGATAGGATGTATGTAAATAATGAGTTTGCTTTAACGCTTGAACACACAGTCGGTGATTTTATTGAGCGCAGTGTATTTTGGCCATCACAAGCGCTAATACCTCAAGGTTTAATAGAGGCAGTATTTTCTGAACAACATTTTTACGATCGTAACTCTTTAAAAGAACATACTTACTATTTCATTGGCATGGATTTGAACAAGGATGATGAACTCGATTTTATAGTGATTGACGAAAGTAATGAAAATATAGCCGCATATTTCTGGTTATTCGACATGGGTAAGTGGCGATCAAGGTATATGAATGTCGAAAATCTTGAAGAGATTAGATACCTTAAAAGCATGATTGATAATAACGAATTATCTTTAGTTGAGCCTGAATATTCAAATCTAAAAATAGGGGATGTTGTTTTTAAAGTGAGGTAATACGTAACTTTTTTTTATGCTACTGCCCCTTAAACCTAAACTAATGATTATTAGTTTAGGTTTTTTGCTTTTAGTTTTTTATTTTATGTACAGCGCTTTAATAGTGTGTTTATAAATCACCTGATATGATTTAGCCATTGGCCACTTAATTTAAAAGGCAACACAATGAAAAAGTTAAATAAATTAGCATTACTTAGCACGTTAGCTGCCACCATTTTTGCAAGCCAAGGTGTGTTTGCTGCTATTACGCCTGTAGGGCTTTGGAAAACGATTGATGAGGATACAAACCAAGCTAAGTCGTATGTACGTATTACCCAAACCAACGGTGTATTAAGCGGCAAAGTTGAAACCATTCTTAACCCGGCAAAACAAAATGATATATGTAGTAAATGCGATGATGAGTTAAAAGATCAGCCTATTTTAGGAATGACTATAATCACGGGTGTAAAAGCACAAGATGATGGCGTTTGGGGAGACGGTGAAATACTCGACCCAACAAATGGTAAAACCTACACTTTACAACTAACCCCGCAGGATGAAGGTAAAAAGCTCGAAGTACGAGGCTACATTGGCTTTTTTTACCGTAATCAATATTGGTTAAAAGTAGAGTAAGTTTTACTGTTTATTTATTTACTAAACGTTAAATAATTAAGTATTAACTGAAATCATTTTTGCGCTTTGCCTTTCTTACTCACTAAGCCAGCTATATTTAATTGGCATTCAATTTTGAGTAAATAATAAAGGAAAAAAGATGATTAAGTACATAGTTGCTTTAATAATGCTGAGCACACTGTTAATGAGCGGTGGAGCAAGCGCAAAGGATGATGCTGTAAATACGGGTTGGTTTAATAACACGGCTATTAAAGGGTACGACAGCGTTGCTTATTTTACGCAAAATAAAGCCGTTAAAGGCAGCGACAAATATACGTTTAGTTATTTAGGTGCTGACTGGCATTTTTCGAGTGAAGAAAATAAAACGGCATTTGCAGAAAACCCAAAGCGTTATGCACCGCAATACGGTGGCTGGTGCGCTTATGCAATGGCTGATGAGGGTAATGCCGTAGGGATAGACCCTGAAGCATTTTATATTCACGAAGATAAGCTTTACTTAAATTATAGCCAAAGCGTGCAGCAAAAATGGTTAAGTAATTTACTACCGTACATTGTTATGGCTGATGGGTACTACCCACAAACAACCAATGTGATGACGTTTCAATAAATTGATTTATATTAATAAAAAAGCGCGTAACTAATTTTATAGTTACGCGCTTTTTTATTTTATTTTTCGGTATTTATAAGTGAATTAAAGCGTTTCGCCGTATTCAGTCATTACCTGTTCAACCCATGTTGCAATGCGGTCGTCGCTTAGCTCGTATTGACTGTCTTCGTCGAGCGCGAGTCCTACAAACTGTTTACCATCAGGCGTCAATGCTTTTGAAGCTTCAAACTCGTAGCTACTGTCGTTTGGCCAAAAACCAAGTTGAGTAAATGTTTGCGTATTTATTTCGTCGTGTAGCATGCCTAGCGCATCTTGAAACCACTGCCCGTAACCTTGTTGATCGCCCATGCCAAATAAAGCAATGGTTTTACCATTTAGGTTTACGTCGGCTATGTCGTCCCACTTTGACTCCCAGTCTTCTTGTATTTCACCAAAATCCCATGTTGAAATACCAAAGATGATAAAGTCGTACTGCTCTGCATTTTTTAGTGGCTCGTCTTTAATATTGTGCAGGGTAACTATATCGGCACCAATAATGTCGCGAATCTTTTCTGCTGCCATTTCGGTGTAGCACGTAGTAGAACCAAAAAATAAACCAATTTGCATCGTATTTATCACTGTGTAATTGCCTGATATGATAGGCTCAAGTTTACCGTAAGGTATTTTTAATTGATACCTTAGCAAAGCATGAGAGCATAATGTGACAACGCTATCTGACGATTCTTTTGAAAATAACAGCAGTATGAGCAGTAATAGCGACTACCTAGAAACCTTTTTAGATAGCCTGTACTTAGAACAAGGCGTAAGCGAAAACACATTAAGTGCTTATCGCAGTGATTTAGACAAGTTTTGCCTATTTTTAAAGGGCGAAAATTTAATGACGGTAACAGGGCTTGATGTTGAAAGTTACTTAGCGCATCGAGTCGATTTAGGCTTAAAACCACGCAGTACTGCACGTAGTATTAGTGCGCTAAAACGTTTTTATCAGTACTTTGTGCGCGAAAAACTAATTAGCGACACCCCCATGCTAAATATTTCTCAGCCAAAAGCAGGGCAGTCGTTACCTAAAACACTCTCAGAAGCTGAAGTTGAGGCATTATTAAATGCGCCTAACACCGAAGAAGCGATGGGACTGCGCGATAAGGCCATGCTAGAGCTACTTTATGCAACGGGTTTGCGTGTAAGTGAGCTTGTTGGACTGCGCATGGAGCAAATTAATTTGCGCCAAGCAGTGGTGTTTGTAAAAGGTAAAGGTAATAAAGAGCGGTTAGTACCACTGGGTGAAGAGGCCATGTATTGGCTTGAGCAATTTTTAAAGGGTGGTCGTGCGCAAATGATAAAACATGCCACCGATTTTGTGTTCCCATCTAAACGCGGAGTAGGCATGACGCGACAAACCTTTTGGCATAGAATTAAACACTATGCTATTTTGGCAGCAGTTGAGTCTCCATTATCGCCCCATACTATGCGCCATGCTTTTGCTACGCACTTATTAAATCATGGGGCAGATTTACGTGTGGTACAAATGATGTTGGGCCATAGCGATTTATCAACGACGCAAATTTATACCCATGTTGCCAATGAACGGTTAAAGTCGGTACACGCAGAGCATCACCCGCGTGCGTAAGTTTGAAAGTAAATATTATTAAGCCGGTCAATATATTAAGTATTTTTAGGATAGAGAGAAGTTATGAAAAAATTAATGTTAGCAGGTGCCATGTTGTGCACAAGTATTAGTGCATTTGCAAATGGCGTTGCTGTAACACCAGATGCTAATGATCCTATTATTACTAAATTTGCCGAGCTTGGTGTAACTGTAAAGCAAATTAATCCAAGTCCAGTAGCAGGTTTAAAAGAATTGATCACTAATAAGGGCGTGCTTTACGCAAGTCCAGACGGTCAATATTTAATGCAAGGTACGTTAATTGATTTAAATAATCGTAATAACCTAACAGAGCAAGCATTAAATGGCGTGCGTGTTGAAGGTCTTAAAGAATACGAAGAATCGATGATTGTGTACAAAGCGCCAAACGAAAAACACAGCATTACTGTATTTACTGACATTAGCTGTGGTTACTGTCGTAAATTACACCGCGAGTTAGACGATTTACTTGATGCGGGTATTACCGTTAAGTACTTAGCGTTTCCACGTGGTGGCTTACAAGGTTCAGGTTACGCAGATTTAATGAATGTATGGTGTGCACGCGATCAGCAAGAAGCACTAACAGAAGCTAAATCGGGCACAAGCACTAAAGTAGTTGCAGGCTGTAGCGCACCGGTTGCAGAGCATTACCAATTAGGTCAAAGCTTTGGTATTAGCGGCACACCCGCTATTATTTTAGAAGATGGTACAATGATCCCTGGTTACCAGCCAGCAGCAGCACTAAAAGCAGCATTAGAAGCTAACAAAGCGTCGTAATTAAACGCTTAGTTATTATTAAAAAGGCCTTAATGGCCTTTTTTTGTCTTTTTAATACGACTCAATAAGTTAAAACCCTGCATGAAAAAACTAATCATTGCGCGTGAAAACGTTGACGACTCGCATCTGCCGAGTAATTTACACCCTGTAATTAAACAAATTTATGCTAACCGCAATGTATTCAATGCCGAAGAGCTAAATAACAGCGTAGCTACGCTTCACGACTTCAAATTGTTTAAAGACATCGACAAAGCCAGCGACTTATTAATTGAAGCATTAAAAGCGCAAAGCCAAATATTAATAGTTGGCGACTTTGATGCCGATGGCGCAACAAGCACTGCAACATTAATGCAAGGCCTTGAGATGTTTGGCTTTAAACATTTAGATTACTTAATTCCTGACAGGTT
Organism: Pseudoalteromonas sp. TB25; assembly: GCF_000497995.1. NCBI lineage: Bacteria > Pseudomonadati > Pseudomonadota > Gammaproteobacteria > Alteromonadales > Pseudoalteromonadaceae > Pseudoalteromonas > Pseudoalteromonas sp. TB25. The sequence continues at coordinate 675 of NZ_AUTI01000265.1, read as the reverse complement.
TAGCTTAGGATATGGCTTAAGCCCCGCGCTTGCTGAGCAAATAGTACAAATAAAACCTGATTTAGTGATCACCGTAGATAACGGCATATCGTGTATTGCCGGTATTGATATTTTAAAAGCGGTTGGCATAAAAGTGCTGGTAACAGATCACCACTTACAAGGTGAGCAGCTGCCAAATGCAGATGCAATAGTAAATCCAAATAGACATGAATGTGATTTTCCGTCTAAATCTATTGCAGGCGTTGGCGTTGCTTTTTACTTATTAATAGCGCTGAGAAGCGTAATGCGAGATTTGGGTTATTTTGAGCAACAACCACCACCTAATCTAGCTAACTTGCTCGACATTGTAGCGCTTGGAACGGTTGCCGATGTAGTGGCACTTGATGCAAATAACCGTACCTTAGTACACCAAGGTTTAGCACGTATTCGCAGTGGTAAAACACGCCCAGGCATTACCGCGCTTATTGAAGTGGCTAACCGCAATGCTGCCCGCTTAAGCGCAAGCGACTTTGGCTTTTCACTTGCGCCGCGTTTAAATGCAGCAGGGCGATTAGACGACATGAGTTTGGGTATAGCGTGCTTGCTTAGCACCGACATAAACCAAGCGCGTAGTATAGCTGGCGAGCTCGATAGCTTAAACTTTGCAAGGCGCGAAATAGAACAAGGCATGCAAGC